>CAZEYC010000011.1:0-11384 GCA_964516965.1 uncultured Alphaproteobacteria bacterium
AAAAAAAAAAATTATAGTTCCTAAACATGTAGCAATAATAATGGATGGGAATAATAGATGGACAAAAAAAAATCAATTAAAATCTTTTGCGGGTCATGAAAAAGGTATTAAATCTATAGAAGTAGCTACAAAAACATCAATATTATATGGCATTAAATATTTAACTTTATTTAGTTTCTCTTCTGAAAATTGGCATAGACCCAGAAGTGAGGTTTCTTTTTTAATGAAATTACTTAGAAAATATTTATCTACAAAAATTGATGAATTAATAAAAAATGATATTTCAATAACTATGATTGGTAATAAAAGTAAACTTCCTACTGATATTGTAAAAAAAATAAATTTTTATGAAAATTTAACTAAAAAGAATAAATCACTTAAATTAATATTTGCTTTAAGTTATGGAGGAAGAGATGAAATTATTTTAACTATAAATAAAATTATAAAAAAAATTATTAATAAAGAAATAAAGAATAAAAACATAAATGAAAAAATATTTTCTAATAATTTATATACATCAAAGTATCCTAACCCTGATCTACTTATAAGAACAAGCGGTGAAAAGCGATTAAGTAATTTCCTTATTTGGCAAATAGCTTATACAGAATTTGTTTTTTTAAATACTTTATGGCCTGATTTCAGAAAGAAACATTTCGACAATGCTTTGATTCAATATTCTAAAAGAAAAAGAAGGTATGGAATTAGATCTTAAAAATTTAATTAAATTCAATATTACTAAAAGAATATTTTCGACAATTTTAGCGCTACCAATAATATTTTTTTGTATTTTTTACGGTAGTTTTTATTTAAAAATTTTAATTATTTTAGTTTCATTTTTGTTATCAATAGAATGGTTTTTATTGACACAAAAAAAATTTAATAAAGAAATGTTTTTTTTTATTTTTTTAATAATTCTCAATTTGTTTATTTGCTTTTCTTTGGATTTTATATTTTCAGTTTTGTTAACAATGTTTTTTTCATTAATCTATATAATAAATAAACCTTATAAGCAAAATATTTGGCTTTTTTATGGTTTATTATATATTTGCATACCATTATTAATTTTTTTCAAAATTAATAATTTAGAAAATGGAACTAATATAATAATATGGTTTTTAATAACGATCTGGTCTACAGATACATTGTCTTTTTTGTTTGGAAATTTAATTAAAGGCCCTAGAATATTTCCTGATTTAAGTCCTTCAAAAACTTATTCTGGAACTATTTTTGGCATTTTTTTTGGTTCTATAATAGGTTTAATTTCTTTTATACATATTTTTAATAGTTCAAATAATTTTTTTTTGTTTTATCTATTTAGCTTATTACTTTCTTTTTCAGCGCTTATAGGAGATTTAATAATATCTAAAATAAAAAGATATTTTAATGTTAAAGATTCATCAAAAATATTACCTGGTCATGGTGGTTTTTTGGATAGGTATGATTCAATATCTTTCGGTTTTATTGTTCTTTTCTTTTTAGTATATTTTATTTAAAGTTTTTTTTTAAATGAAACAAATAATAACTATTCTTGGTTCGACTGGCTCTATAGGGGCTAACTCTGTAGATGTTATTTTAAGAAATTTAAATAATTTCTCAGTTTATAGTTTAACGTCTAAAGAAAATGTTAATTTATTGCTTAAACAATGCCATTATTTAAAACCTAAAGTAGTTGCAATTCAAAATAAAAAAAAATACGAATTTTTAAAAAAATCACTTTTTGGTAAAAAGATTAAAGTTTTAGCTGGAGATGAAGGAATTTTAGAATGTACAAGTTATAAAACTGATATTACTATAGCATCTATAGTTGGAATAGCTGGTTTAAAACCTACTCTTAATGCAATTACTAATACATCTAAATTATGTTTAGCAAATAAGGAATGCTTAGTTTCTGCTGGTAAAATTTTTATGGATAAAATTAAAAAATTTAATTGTAAATTATTACCTATAGATTCAGAACATAATTCTATTTTTCAACTTTGTGATTTTAAAGATCCTAAAATTATAGAATCTATCACACTAACAGCTTCTGGTGGTCCATTTCGTGGATATAGTTTGAGTGATTTTAGGAAAGTAACATTAAAAAAAGCATTAAAACATCCAAATTGGAAAATGGGTAATAAAATTACGATAGATTCTGCAACTTTAATGAATAAATCATTTGAGGTAATAGAAGCATATTACCTATTTAATTTAAAGATTAATCAAATAAAAGTTTTAGTTCATCCGGAATCTATTATACATAGCATGGTTTCGTATATAGACGGATCAACAACTGCTTTATTAAGCGATCATGATATGAGAATACCTATTTCATATGCTCTTAATTGGCCAAATAGAATAAATTTTAAATTAAAAAAAATTGATTTTATGAAAATTAAAAAATTAACATTTGAGAAACCTAATATACATTTAAAAGATTCATTAGATATGGCAAGACATGTTTTAAAAAAAGGTGGAAATTTACCATCTGTTTTTAATGCATCGAATGAGGTAGCAGTTGAATTTTTTTTAAATAATAAAATAAAATTTTTAGATATAATCAAAATTGTTAAATATATAGTACATAAATTTAAATATAAAAAAATTAATAGCGCTGAAGATGTTTTTGAAGCAGATAAGCTATCTAGATTGATAACAAAGGATTATATTTTAAAAAAAAATGGAATTATTAAATAACATTATATTTTACTTTTTTGCATTTATAATTGTACTATCAATTATTGTCTTTGTTCATGAATTTGGACATTATTATGCAGCTATACGTAACAAGGTAAAAGTTGAAGTTTTTTCAATTGGATTTGGAAGAGAAATATATGGTTGGTATGATAAAAGAGGAACTAGATGGAGAATTTCTCTATATCCATTAGGCGGATATGTTAAAATGTTAGGAGAAGACTTATTTTCTAAAAGCAGAATCTCAAAAAAATATCTGCATTTTTCTTTTAGTGAAAAAAAAATTTACCAAAGATTCATTATCGTTTTAGCTGGACCTTTAGCAAATTTTATTTTTGGAATTTTAGGTTATGCTTTAATTTTTACATTTATTGGTATCACTTATACTCCTCCTATTATAAATCAAGTTCAATCAGAAAGTCCGGCTGCAATTGCAGGGTTAGAAAGTGGTGATAAAATTATATCAATCAATGATAAGTCAATTAAAGATTTTAATGAAATAGGTACTTTTTTAAATGTTTATAAATTTAAAGAATTTGAATTCAGGATACAAAGAAATGATAAAATATTATTAAAAAAAATTGAACCTTTCAAAACTACAGAGGATTTTTATGGTCAAAAAAGAGAAATTTTAAAAGTAGGAATATCTTCTTTTAATTCGAAATTAGAAAAACATAATATTATTTATTCTTTATATTTAGGTTCACAAAAAACATATGAAATTTGTTCTTTAACATTAAAAGCTTTATCGCAAATGTTTAAAGGCAGAGGCTCAATGGATGATTTGGGGGGGCCAGTTAAAATTGCTCAATATTCTGGGATAATGCTTGCACAAGGTTTTTACTCTTTTATTGAACTAATTATTTTACTTTCTATAAGCATTGGTTTAATAAATTTATTTCCTATTCCTATGCTAGATGGCGGACATTTGGTTATGTATATGGTGGAAGCAATAAATGGGAAACCATTAAATAAGAATATTCAAGAATCAATACTCAAATTTGGTTTTATATTCATCATATCCTTAGCAATTATTTTGACATATAATGATATAATTGGTTTGCTTAAATAATATATGAAAAATTTTTTTAAAATATTATTATTTGCTTTAATTCTTTGCTTTGCAACATCCAACAAAGATATAAGAGCAGAAGATAAAATAACTATTATTAATGATATTACAGTAAAAAATAATCAAAGAATTGATCAAGAAACAATCATTTCATATTTAAATTTAGAAAAAGGCGATACTGTTAATTATCAAATATTAAATAAGAAGTTAAAGGAACTATACAAACTTGGATTATTTGCAGATATCAAATTTAGAGTAAAAAATAATAATTTGATTGTTACTGTTAAGGAAAACCCAATGCTTAATAATATTACTTTTTCTGGTAATAAAAGAATTAAAGATAAAGAAATAGAAAACGAAATATCTATTAAACCTAGGAATGTATTCAGACAAGAAGATTTAAATAAAACTTTAGAAGTAATAAGGGAAATTTATAAAAGATCAGGATATTTTTCTGCGAAATTTAAAACTGACATTGCCAAATTATCTCAAAATAGGGTAGATGTAGATATTAAAATTAACGAAGGTACTAAGACAAAAATAAAAGGAATTAAATTTGTTGGAAATGAAAAATTTTCTGATACCAGGTTAAAAGGTGTCATATCAACAAAAGAGTCAAAACTTTGGAGATTTTTTTCAGCAGGTGATATATATGACCCTGATAGAATAAATTATGATAAAGATTTGCTAAGAAGATATTACTTAAAAGAAGGGTATGCAGACTTTAATATAAAATCAGCTTTTGCTGAACTTACAAAGGATAAAAAAGGTTTTTTTATAACTTATTCAATAGAAGAAGGTAAAAGATATAAATTTGGAAATGTAAAGATTTCAATCAAAGGAAATAAAAAAGTCTATGATATTGAAGAAATAAAAAAAATCACAGATCCTTTAATAGATGCTAATTATGACATAGATAAATTAGATAATGCTATAAAAGATATTAAAATTTATGGTGGAAACTTAGGATTTGCATTTATGGTTGTTAGGCCAAATTTAAAAAAAAATGCAACTAATAGAAAGATTGATATAACAATTAACATCAGTGAAAGTAAAAAAGTTTACGTTAATAGAATTAATATACAAGGTAATACAAGAACACAAGATAGAGTAATTAGAAGAGAATTTAGATTTAACGAAGGTGATAGCTTTACAAATGAGAAATTAGATAGATCAAGACAAAGAGTTCTAAATACAGGTTTTTTTGAAAAAGTTGATATAGAAAAAAAGGTATCTAATCAAAAAGATAGAACTGATATAAATGTTATTCTTTCTGAAAAACAAACAGGACAATTTTCTGTTGGTGGTGGATTTTCCAGTTCAAATGGTGCATTAGCTAATATTGGTATCTCTGAAAGAAACTTTTTAGGTAAAGGACAAGATGTTAAATTAAAATTTACTTTGTCAGAAAGAGCAGATGAAATAGATGCAAGTTTCACTGAACCATATTTGTTTGAAAAAAATATGGCTGCTGGTATTGATCTTTTTAAAACTAAAACAACATATGCAGATGAAAGTTCTTATGATAATGATTCAGTAGGCGCAGCCTTAAGGTTAGGTTATATGATAACTGAAAGAACAAGACATGCATGGAATTATACATTTGATAAAGAAACTATTGAAGGAGTTAAAACTGGAGCATCTGAGTTTATTACTAATCAAAAAGGTGATTATACAACTTCTGTATTAGGACATGTTGTAAGCTATTATGGAATAAATGATAGATTAAATCCAACGAGTGGAACACAGTGGAAAATTTCAAATAGATTAGCTGGCTTAGGTGGAAATGTAAGTTATTTTAAATCTAAATTTAATTATACTTGGTATCATAAAATTACAGATGGATATGTTTGGATAAATGATTTTAAAGCTGGGTATGTATTTGGATTTAATGATGACGATGTAAATCTTAAAGATAGATTCTTTTTAGGAGCGGACTCTTTTCCTGGTTTTGAACCTTCTGGAATAGGACCAAGAGATACAACTTCCACTAATAAAGATGCATTAGGAGGAAATTTAATGTATACAGCAACCGCAGAGCTTAAGGTCCCAATACCTGGCATATCACCACAGTTAGGTATTAGTGGAGCTTTTTTTACTACTGTAGGAGCAGTTACTGAAATTGATGAAAATGGAAGAGATAAAATAAAAGATGATTCTAGTCCTAGAGTTTCTTCTGGTTTTGGTGTAGAATGGAAATCACCTTTTGGACCAGTAAGGCTTGATTTTGCTTATGCTGTTAAAAAAGAAGATTACGACAGAACACAATTTTTTAAATTTAATTTTGGAGCAAGATTTTAATATGAAAATAAAAAATATAATATCAATAATTACGTTTGTATTCTTTTTATTAATTAACACTAGTTTTTATTCAAGTGCTTACTCAGAACAAAAAATAGCAGTTTTAGATGTTATGAAATTACTAAAAGAGTCAAAAGCCGCTATTAGTTATAAAGAACAGCTAAATAAAATTGCAAAAAAATATACTGAAGAAGAAAAGGCTAAGGCTTCTGAAATACAAAAAAAAGAAGAGGAATTATTAAGACAAAAAGCTACTTTAACTCCTGAAGCTTTTAGTGATAGAAAAAATGCTTTTGAAAAAACTGTTATAGATTTTAATAGATCTAGAGATTCAAAAAGAAAAGCTCTATCAAAAGGTGAAAGAGAAGCTGTAGGTAAAATTGAAGTAGCTGTTGAAAAAATTGTTCAAGAAATGATCTCAAGCGGTGAAATAACAATAGTGATAAGAAAAAGTGCTGTAATTTTATCTAAGGACGATATAGATATAACTACACAAGTTGTTGAAAAATTGAATAAGGAAATAAGTACTATTGATGTAAAAGTTTCTCCATAGTATCTTAGTGATTTTATGGTAGACCAAAGATTTTTTCAGAAAAGTAATGAAGTCGCCTTAAAACAAATCATTAAACATTGTAAAATTTCTTTACCAAAAGGTGCAAATAAAAATTTATTATTTTCTGATATATCATCTCTTGACAAAGCCAAATCAAATCATATTAGTTTCTTAGATAATACTCTATATATTGAGAAATTTAAAAAGTCTAAAGCAGGCGCATGTTTTCTTAGAAAACAATTTTTAAATATTACACCAAAAAACATGATACCTTTAGTTACTGAAAATCCCTATCATGCCTTTGCTATTACAGCTCATATTTTTTATTCTAGTAAAAACATTAGTCAAGGTATTCATACAAAATCACATATAGAAGGAAATGCTCAATATGATAAATCTGTTCAAATTGACCCAGGTGCTGTTATATCTAGTGATGTTGAAATAGATACTAATTGTAAAATAGGTGCTAATACAGTCATTTTGTCAGGTGTTAAAATAGGAAAAAATACTCTTATAGGTTCCAATTGTAGTATTGGCTACTCTATTTTAGGATCCAATATTAAAATTCATAATGGTGTTAAAATTGGACAGGATGGTTTTGGATTTGCTGAGAATATTAAAGGTTATTTAAAAATGCCTCAATTAGGAAGAGTAATTATTGAAGATAATGTCGAAATAGGAGCAAACACAACAATTGATAGAGGAACAAACCCGGATACAATAATTGGTCGTGGTAGCAAACTAGATAATTTAGTGCAAATAGGTCATAATGTTGTTATTGGCAAAAACTGTATTATCGTTTCACAAACAGGCATATCAGGAAGTACTGTTTTTGGAAATAATGTTATTGTTGGTGGTCAAGTTGGTATAGCGGGACATTTGAAAATTGGAAATAATGTAAAAATTGCTGCAAAATCAGGAGTTATGAAAAATATAGAAAACAATGGAATTGTTGGCGGTATTCCAGCAATACCAATTAAAAATTGGCACAGACAAACAATAATATTAAAGAACCTATTAAAAAAATAATGCTGACAAAAGAATTAAATTTAAAAGATATTAAGAAACTAATTCCTCATAGAGAACCAATGATTATGATTGATAAAGTAAAATCAATTATTCCATTTAAAAGCGCTACAGGAATAAAAAAAATAAAAAAAAATGATTATTTTTTTAAGGGGCATTTTCCAAAAAAACCTATAATGCCAGGTATTTTTATAATTGAAGCTTTGGCTCAAACTGCATCAGTTTTAGTAATGCATTCATTAAAAATAAACAGTGATCATAAATTAGTTTATTTTATGAGTATTGAAAATGCAAAATTTAGAAAACCTGTAATTCCCGATTGTAAAATTTTATTACATGTGAAAAAAAAACAACATAGAGGTTTAGTTTGGAAGTTTGAAGGAGAAGCAGAAGTTGAAAGCGTTAAAGTTGCAAATGCAACATATTCAGCAATGATAGTAAAGTAGCAATTTGAAACAAACCGTTAATTGCAAATTCTTTTCTACAATCTATTTTTAAAACCGATGAAATTTACAATTCACAAAACTACAATAATTAATAAAAAATCTATTATTGGCAAGAATATTAAGGTGGGTCCTTATAGCATTATAGGACCAAATGTTCAAATAGGAAATAATGTGAAGATACATTCCCATGTAAATATAGATGGTTTTACCGAAATAGGGGATAATACAGAAATTTTTCCATTTGCTTCGATTGGTTCAATTCCACAAGATTTAAAATATAATGGTGAAAATTCAAAATTAATTATTGGTAAGAATAATATTATTAGAGAACATGTGACAATGAATCCAGGCACTAAAGGCGGAGGATTGTTAACGAAAGTAGGAAATAATTGCCTTTTTATGGTAGGAGCTCATGTAGCTCATGATTGTTGTATTGGTAACAATGTAATAATGGCTAACAATGCAACTTTAGCAGGGCATGTAAAAATTGAAGATTTTGCAATTATAGGTGGATTATCTGCAATACATCAATTTGTAAGAATAGGAAAGCATGCAATGGTTGGAGGAATGTCCGGTGTTGAGAATGACGTTATACCTTATGGGTCTGTAATGGGTGATAGAGCATTTTTATCTGGATTAAATATAATAGGTTTAAAAAGAAGAGGTTTTAATAGAGATCAAATTCATGATTTAAGAACTGCTTTTAGATTAATTTTTGCAATTGAAGGCACAATTCTAGAAAGAATAAAAGACACTACTGAAATGTATAAAAAAAATAAAGTTGTAATGGATGTTGTGAATTTTATTAAATCTAAATCTACTTCTAGAGCTATATGCCAACCAAAACAAAAGAATGCTTAATAACATAGCTATTATTGCTGGTTCAGGAAAGCTACCATTTAAAATTGCCACTCATTTAAAAAAGCTAAATTCTAATTTCATTATTTTATCTATAAAAGGCTTTTCTAATATTAAATTATATAAAAACTTTAAATCTTATGCGTTAAGGATGGGTGAGGGGTCAAAAGCAATTAAAATCTTAAAAGATAATAATATTAAAAAAATAGTTTTTTTGGGAGGTTTAGAAAGACCAAGTTTAAAAACTTTAAGACCTGATCTTTGGACTTTTTTTAAAGTATTTAGTTTTATCTTTTTTAAAAAAACAGACGATGTAATTTTAAGAAATGTTATTTCAATTTTTGAAAATGAAGGATTTGAAGTTATTGGCCTTTCAAATATTACTGATAAATATTTTTTAAAAAAGGGTATCTATGGATACAGAAACACAGTTCCGAAGAGAGACAAAATTATAATAGATAGATTTTTATTAGAAATTATCGAATGGTTAAAAGCAGACATTGGCCAATGTGTTATTACATCAAAAAATGAAATTATTTTTAAAGAAAATAGAAAAGGCACGGATAATTTAATATTAAGAACAATAAAATCCAACAAAAACAGTTATTTATTTATTAAACTAAAGAAAGTACATCAAGATGATAGAATAGACTTGCCAACATTTGGTTTTAAAACATTAAAAAAATTAGTAAAAACAAATATTAAATATATCATTCTTAATGCAAATTATACAGTAGTATTAGACAAGTCAAAGGTTCTTAGTTATATAAAAAAACATAAGATGACACTTATATCGGTCGATATTGATTATTTAAGAAAAAAAAAAATTAAATTTATGTTTGGAAAACCACATATTACAGGGCATTCGTATGAGTAATAATAAATTATTAAAAATTTATCTTATTGCCACTGAGCCTTCAGGCGATGTAATTGGTGCAAATTTAATAAATTCATTAAAGAACATTAATAAGAAATATAAGTTTTTTTTTTATGGCATAGGTGGCCAAAAAATGATTGATGCTGGTTTGAAAGAAACACTATTCCCTATAGAAAAACTCTCACTTGTTGGTTTTCTTGAAATTATTCCAAAATTAAGAACAATTATTCATTTATTTAAAGAGACAGAAAATAATATAAAAAAAATTAAACCTGATTTTCTTATAACTATAGATAGTCCTGATTTTAATTTTAGAATTTTAAAAAAAATTTATAAAAATTCACTTAATATAAGAAAAGTTCATTATGTAGCTCCAACAGTTTGGGCATGGCGAAAAAATAGGGCAAGAGATATATCAAAATATATTGATCATCTGTTTACTATTCTTCCTTTTGAGAAAAAATATTTTACTAAATACGGACTTAAAACAACTTTTGTTGGACATCCAATTTTTGATATCAAAGCATTAAGAAAAAATGAAACTACTTATGTAAAAAAAAAATATAAAGTTAAAAATAATCAAATTATTTTATCAATTTTACCAGGAAGTAGACGTTCTGAAATTAAAAGAACTATGCCTGTTTTAATAAAAAGTATAAAAAATTTGGAATTAATTATAGATAAAGATATACATGTTTTTTTTTATATTTTGCCTCATTTAAAAAAATACCTAAAGAAAATTGAATTAAATTTTAACTATTCCTTAATAGATGAAGAAGATAAATATGCAGCTTTTAAAATAAGTAATGCCGCTATATGTGCATCTGGTACAGTTGCTTTAGAACTTAGTTATTTTAATGTTCCTACAATAGTAATTTATAAATTAAATTTTTTTTCATACTTTATTGCTAAAATTTTTGTAAAAGTTAATTATGCAAACATACTCAATATATTAGAAAATAGATTCATTATACCCGAATTTTTACAATTCGAATGCCAACCAAAAAATATTGTTAAAGAATTATTTAAGTTATTAAAAGATAAGAATTACGCTATTAAACAAATAAAGGAAGCTAATAAAAGTTTAATTAAATTAAAATTAAAAAATAAAAAACCAAGTGTAGTTGCTGCGAATGAAATAATAAATGAAACTAAAAATCTTTCTTTAAAATAGAAGAAAGAAACTTACGAATTGACCTTTTTTTAATGTCTCTTTTATCCAATTCAATATATTCTCTTTTTTCGGAACCAGTATACAATTGACGTGGTCTCGAGATTTTTCTAGTAGGATCTTCTATCATTTCTTTCCAATGCGCAACCCAACCTACAGTTCTGGCAACAGCAAATACAGATGTGTACATTGTTAGAGGGAAGCCAAGTGCCCAAAGTAATATACCAGAATAAAAATCAACGTTTGGATATAATTTTTTCTTTTTAAAATAACTATCATTTAATGCGGCATCTTCTAGATCTAAAGCAATAGCAAGATAAGGATTATTTTTTCTTCCAAGTTCATTAAGAACATTATGACAAGCGTCTCTCATTACAGAAGCTCTTGGATCATAATTTTTATAAACT
>CAZEYC010000012.1:0-11118 GCA_964516965.1 uncultured Alphaproteobacteria bacterium
AAAAAACTTTTCCAATATCATCGCCTTTTCTATGTGTTAAAAGTGAGTTCCAAACATCAGGGGCATTACTTCTGATTCTTTTTGCAAGTTCTAAAGTAGCATTAACATCTGCAATAGCATCATGTGCATTACTATGTTCTATTTGATTAACTTTTGTTAAATCTACTAGTTTAAAACTTTGTTTATTATTTTCGCCTAAAGGAACAACTATAGAATTTGGAGCAAATGCACTTACAGCTCTTGCTAATTTTAATACATCCAATCTTCTATTATCCTTAGATGTTGTAAGATATGGGAAATTAAATGACTGAAACAAACCCATTCTTAATACATCTTCATCAAAAGATATGGAATTAAAACCAATAAAACATGCTGGTGACCATTCTTCAAATTTTTTTTTAAGTTGATCCACTAAACTATAATGTGATGTTTCATTAGATGTAAGTTGATCAATTGATATTTTATTTATCAATAAAGCCTCCGGGGCAGGAATAATATTTTTCTTTAATCTACATGAAATATTAATTTTATCTTTTATTTGAAATCCTTCATCTGCAAGAACAGCTCCAATTTGAAGAATTTGATCAAAATCTTTATTATGTCCTGAAGTTTCAAAATCGTAAAAAACGTAATTCATTTTTTTTCTATCTTAAAATAGTATAATAAGAAAATATAATTTATGAGTCTTAATGTAAAAAATTATTTATCTACTTTTAAATTAGATAATCAAAATAATTTATTTAAAAAAGAAAAAACGAAAATACAAACCGCTAAAATAAACGGTATTGTTGTTACAAAATATATAAATGAATATTGGACCGCAAGACAAAGACAATCTAATTCTATTCATGAAATTTCATACAGAGCCTGTTTTAAGGCAGAATTGCCTAGATTTTTTATAGAACTCTTCTCAAAAAAAAATGACATTATTTATGATCCATTTGCTGGCAGAGGAACAACTCTTATTGAAGCTGCATTAAATCAAAGAAATTTTATTTGTAATGACATTAATCCACTTAGTAAAATTTTTATAGAACCACGTCTTAATATTCCTAACATTAAAAATTTAGAAGAAAGGTTATGTTCGATTAAAATAGATTCTAAATTAAAATCTGATATAGATTTATCAATGTTTTTTCATAAAAAAACACTGCAAGAAATATTAAGTATTAAAAATTATTTGCATAAAAAGAAAAAACAAAATAAAGAAGATATTGTTGATAAATGGATAAGATTATTAGCAACAAATAGATTAACTGGACATTCTAAAGGTTTTTTTTCAGTTTATACGTTACCTCCAAACCAAGCCACAAATCCTAAAAGACAAAAAAAAATTAATTTAAAAAGAAATCAAAAACCAGAATATAGAGATACAAAAAAACTAATCTTAAAAAAATCACATTCACTTCTTAAAGATTTAGATGCAATTACTAAAAGAAATTTGAGAAAAATTTTATTAAACGGAGTTTTTTCAAAGAAAAATGCAGCAAATACAAATGAAATAAAAAATAATTGTATTCAACTGACAGTTACATCCCCTCCTTTTTTAGATACAGTTGATTATATTTCTGATAATTGGTTAAGATTTTGGTTTAATAATATCGATCCAAATAAACTATCCAAAAAAGTTTCTATAATAAAATCCCTAGATGATTGGTGCCTGTTAATAAAAAAAGTTTTTATAGAGTTATTTAGAATAACAAAAAAAAATGGTTATGTGGCATTTGAAGTAGGCGAAATAAGAAATAAAAAAATTAATTTAGATGAATATGTTGTTAATATCGGGATAGAATCAGGTTTTGAATGTGAAGGAATATTATTAAATCAACAAAATTTTACAAAAACATCAAATATTTGGGGCATTAATAATAATAAGTCTGGAACTAATTCTAACAGAGTTGTAATTTTTAAAAAATAAGCAATTAAGCTGGCGTTCTTGATTTTATGGCACTTGTTAACGTTCCTGAATCACAATAATCTAATTCAGCTGCGAAAGGAAGACCTTGTGCTAGCTTTGTAACCTGAACCTTTGATCCTTTTAATCGTTCTTTGATAAAGTGTGCTGTTGTTTGTCCATTAACACTTGATGAAAGTGCTAAAATAATTTCTTTAACACTTTCCTCTTTGGCTCGATCAATTAATTCTTTAATTAACAAATCATCAGGACCTACTTCTTCTAAGGCATTTAAATTACCGCCTAAAACATGATAACGACATTTTAAAACACCTGTTTGTTCAAGAGCCCATAAATCGGCAATGTCTTCTACTACACAAATAATTGATTTATCTCGTTTAGGATCCTTGCATATTTCACAAGGAAATTTAGTGCCAATATTCCCACATGCTGGGCATTTTTTTATTAATTTAGCATTTCTTTCCAAAGTGCGAGCTAAAGGAAATAATAATTTTTCTTTATTTTTTAATAAAAATAAAATCATCCTTGTAGCTGATTTAGGTCCCAGTCCTGGTAATTGTTTGAAAAGCTGTATCAGTTCTTGCAACGCATCATCTTGCATTTTATTTTTTTTTAAAAAGGCAATTTAAAACCTGGTGGCAAATTCATTCCACCTGTTACATTTTTCATTTGTTCAGCAGCTGTTTCTTCAACTTTCTTCCGACCTTCATTTATTGCAGCAACAATTAGATCTTCTAGAATTTCTTTATCTTCAGGTTTTATTAAGGATTGATCTATATCTACTTTCTTTATTTCATTTCTACCATTTATGATAACTTTGACTAAACCGCCTCCACTTGTCCCTTCAACCTCAACATTGGCTAAATTTTCTTGTGCTTCTTTAAGTTTCTTTTGCATTTCAGCAGCTTGTTGCATCATTTTATTGAAGTTCATTCTTTGTCTCCTTCTTTCTTTATATTACTTATTGTAGCACCAGGAAAAATATTTAAAATTTCTTTTATTTCTTTTTCTTTCATAAGATCTGCATGAAGTTTTCTTTTTTCTTTTTTAGACTGTTCATCTAATGTTATTTCGCCTTCTTGCTGCGAAAATGTTATAACCCATCTTTTATTAGTCCATTCACTTAAAAGAGCTGATACTTTACTAGCTAAATCTTTAGGTGCTTCAGTTTGTGGATTCAATTCAATTTTTCCTTGCTGAAAATTCACTAAAGATACATGGGAAAATAAGTGATTAAAAAGTAAAACTTCTTTCTTTTCTAGAAAAAAATTTACTACTTCTTTGAAAGAAGCAAAAGTTATATTTTCCTTTTTTTTTAAATCAATAGTGCTTTTTTGATTGGATAGATTCTCTTCCTTTTTCACAACATTAATATTTTTCATTTCCATAACTGTATCCGGCTTAATCTTTTTTTCACTACTTTCTGATTGTTCTTTTTTTATTTCTGAGTGTTTTACTTGTTCCTTAGTCTGATTTTCTCCATTTGTTGTCTTAGGTTGATTAATATTTAAATTAGAAAAGTTTTTTGCTAATTCATCTGTAGTTGGTAAATCAGATGCATAAGCTAATCTAAGCAATAACATTTCTGATATAACATTTGGCATTTCATGACTTTGAACCTCTTGATAACCTTTCAACAAGATTTGCCATATTCTTGATAATTCTGAAACATTTAGCTCCTTAGATAATTTATCTCCAAATTTCTTATCAATTTCTGAAATCCCTGCTTCATTCATAACCTCTGGAGTAACAGTAACTCTAGATATCCAATGAACTACATCAAGAAGATCCTGTATAATAACTAAAGGATCTGCTCCTGAATCATATAATTGATTAAAAATTATAAGTCCCTCTTTTGGTTTTCCTCCAATAATATTCTCAAATAAAGAATAAATTTCACTACGATCTACTAATCCTAATAATTCTTGAATGTGTTTTTCTTGAACTTTTTTTTCAGAAGAAAGTGCTTTATCTAAGATTGATAATCCATCCCTAACAGAACCATCTGAAGCCTTAGCAATTAAATTAGCTGCATTTAATTCAACTTCAGAACCTTCTTTTTTTGCAATATTTTGTAAATATTTTGCTAAAACATTAAATTCTACTCTTTTCAAATCAAATCTTTGGCACCGAGATATAATTGTTGCTGGAATTTTTCTTGGTTCGGTTGTGCAAAAAATGAACTTAACATGTTCTGGTGGTTCCTCCAAATTTTTTAGCAATGAGCTAACTGCTGCATTGCTTAACATATGTACTTCATCAAGAATATATACTTTATATTTCCAATTTGATGGACGATATTTAATTCCATCTAAAAGTTCTCTCATTTCATTAACTCCAGTATATCTAGCAGAATCAACCTCTTGTAGATCAATTGGATTGCCCGAAGCTTCATTTTCTCCGTTAAATAAGTGCGCTAAGATTCTTGCAGCAGTTGTTTTTCCAACTCCTCTTACTCCTGAAAATAAATATGCGTGAGCTAAACGATTACTTGATAAAGCGTTTTGAATGGTTGAAACAAATATATCTTGACCTATAAGTTCAGTTAATTTCTTCGGTCTATATTTTCTTGCTAAAGCTAGAAAGGAATCTGACATTTTTTTTTTTTAAAAATTAAATATAATTTATTTTTTTTTTAGGGAGATAAACGACCCCTATTCACTGGGTACTACTGCTTTCTTCCGAATCTGATAGGTTTAGCCAATAAATAAGTCCGTCGATCTCCCATATTATTATATATCAGATAGACGAAAAAAAAAAAATTATTTGCGAAATTTATCTGCAAAATAAACCCCTAGAATATTAACAAATTCTGTATATTCTTTTATTTCTTCAAGGGCTTCTTTTACATTTTTGTCGTTTTTATGTCCTTCTAGATCAACATAGAATTCAGCTTGTTTAAACGAATCTCCTACATAACTTTCAAGTTTTGTTAAATTCACATTATTTATTGCAAAACATGTTAGTGCTTTATGCAAACTTGCGGGTGTATTATTAACCCTAAAAATTAAAGTTGTTAAAACTTTACCTTTTTTTGGGTCAATATTGATTTCTTTTTTCTTTAATATCAAGAAACGCGTAGTGTTTTTAAAATTGTCCTCTACATTTTTTTTTAAAATTTTTAAGTTATAAATTTTACAAGCAAGTCTCGATGCAATAGCTGATTGTGAATGATCATCAATTTGACTAATTTCCTTTGCTGCACCAGCAGTATCTACAGAAATATGTTTTTTTAATTTATATTTTTTAATAATTTTTCTACATTGTGAAAGTGCGTGAATGTGGCTATGCACAGATTTTATCTTTGAAAAACTGGTTTTTTTTAAACCTAATAAATGAAGTTCTATCTTCATAAAATACTCTCCAACAATTTTTAAAGATGTTTTTTGGATTAAATTATGTATTTCAGCAACTCTTCCAGCAATAGAATTTTCTATAGGTATTAAAGCGATATCTGAGTTATTTTTTTTAACAGATTCAAATACATCATCAAATGTTTCACATGGTAAGATTTTTAATTTTGGAAATATCTTTTTACAGGCTAAATGTGAATTTGCTCCTTCAATACCTTGGAACGAGATTGTTTGAATTTTTTTGTTCATTATTGATAATATATTATTATTTAAGAAGCTATATATATTATTCTTTTTTTAATATTAAATTAAATTATTTATTTTTTATATGACAAAAATTCCATATCAATTTATAAAGTTAGCTCACGAATGTGCTAATGAAAGTGGCAAAATTATAAAAAGGTATTTTCGAAAACCTTTAAAAATAGGTATAAAAAAAGATTATTCACCTGTAACTAAGGCTGATATTGAAGTTGAAAAAGTAATTAGGAATTTAATAAAAAAAAAAGCACCTAATTGTGGATGGTTTGGGGAAGAAACTGGTAAAACAAATATAAATAAAGAATGGGTTTGGTGTGTTGACCCAATTGATGGAACTCGTAGTTTTATAACAGGAAAACCTCTCTTTGGCACACTTATAGGATTATTAAAAAATAATAAACCAGTTTTCGGTATACTTGATCAACCTATATTAAAAGAAAGGTGGGTTGGGATTGCTAATAAAGAAACAAAATTAAATAATAAAAAAGTTCGTGTCAAAAAATGTAAAAATATTAAAGGAAGCAAAATGTATGCTACATCACCATTAATGTTCAAAGGGAAAAATCAAAAAGTATATAGAAACATAAGAAAAAAAACTGGGGAATGTCTTTTTGGAGCTGATTGTTATAGTCATGGATTAATGGCTTCTGGTTATGTCGATATAATACTTGAAGCTAATTTAAAACCTTATGATTATATTGCTAGTGCTGCCATTATATCTGGAGCCGGTGGAACTATTACTGATTGGAATGGAAAAGAACTTAATATGAATAGTGATGGTAGAATTCTCGCAACAGGAGACCCTAAAATTCATAAACAACTTATAAAAGTAATTCAAAAAATAAAATGAAAATTGTTGTAAGTCTTTTTATATTTTTCTTATTTTTTTATAACAGTTTAGCAATTGAAAAATTAGATCGTGCTCATGCAATAAGCATGCATGGAACACCAAAATATCTTAAAGATTTTAAACATTTTGATTATGTAAATATTGAAGCACCAAAAAATGGCGAGATTAAACTGCATGAAATTGGAAGTTTTGATACATTAAATAATTTTATTTTAAAAGGAAGTCCTGCGGTAAATTTATCTCAAGTTCATGATAGTCTATTAGTACAATCTAATGACGAACCTTTTACAATGTATGGTTTAATTGCTGAATCTATCAGTGTCCCACAAGATAGGTCTTGGGTAGTGTTTAAAATAAGAAAAGAGGCAAAATTTCATGATGGATCTCAAATAAAAGTTGAAGATATAATTTGGACTCTAAATACTTTAAAAAATAAAGGGCACCCCTTTTTTAAATTCTATTACGGAAATGTAAAAAAAGCAGAAAGAATTAGTGATTCAGAGGTAAAATTTTTTTTCCAAGGGGAGCTTAACTTGGAACTACCTTTAATTATTGGCCAAATGAAAATATTATCAAAGAAATATTGGGAAGATAAGTTTGAAAATGTTTTACTAGAATCTCCGATTGGAAGTGGTCCCTACAAAGTAAAGAATTTTAAAGCTGGTAGAACAATAGAATTCGAAAGAGTAGATGATTATTGGGGAAAAAATTTGCCAGTTAATAAAGGTAGATTTAATTTTGAAAAAATAGTAATTGAATATTTTCGCGATGCTACTGTGGCATTGGAAGCTTTTAAATCAGGCGATTATGATTTTAGACAAGAGAACCAAGCTAAAAGATGGGCTAATTCATATAATTTCTCAGCAATAGAAAATGGTTATGTTAAAAAAGAATCAGTTAAACACGAAATCCCAACAGGGATGCAGGGTTTTTTTATTAATACTAGGAAAGAAATTTTTAAGGATCGCGTTGTTAGACAAGCTCTTAATTATGCTTTTGATTTTGAATGGACTAATAAAATACTTTTTTTTGACCAATATAAAAGAACTAACAGTTTTTTTTCTAATTCAGACTTAGCTTCTTCTGGTTTGCCAAGTAATGAAGAACTAAAATTATTAAATCCATTTAAAAATAAACTACCGAATGATGTTTTTAACAAAGATTATAAGAATCCTATTAATAATGGTTCGGGTGAAATTAGAAAAAATTTACGTATTGCTAATAAATTACTTAATGACGCTGGTTGGATTATTAAAAATGGAAAAAGAATAAATAAAAAAACTGGAATGATGTTAAAATTTACTATCCTTTTAGTTAGTCCTGAATTTGAGAGAATTGCTTTGCCATATGCAAGAAACTTATCAAAAATTGGCATTGAAGCGAAAGTAAGAACAGTTGATAGTGCTCAATATGAAAGAAGATTAGAAAATTTTTCATTCGATATAGCAGTTGTGTCTCTAGGACAAAGTTTGAGTCCAGGTAATGAACAAAGAGATTTTTGGGGTTCTACTTCTGCTACCATAAATGGAAGTAGAAATTATACAGGTGTGTCTAATTCTGCTGTTGATTTTTTAATTGATAAAATAATCACTGCAAAAGATAGGGAAAGTTTAATATCTGCCACAAAAGCTTTAGATAGAGTTTTGTTATTTGGATATTATGTTGTCCCACACTGGCACATACAAAATTTTAGGATTGCTTATTGGGATAAGTTTGGGCAACCTAAAATAAATCCAAAATATGACTTAGGATTAGATACTTGGTGGGTTGATACAAACAAGGTTAAACTGTTAGAAACTCTAATAAAATAATATAATTACTTATATATGTTGTCTTATATCATTAGAAGACTTTTGCTGATTATTCCTACACTTTTAGGCATTTTACTTATAAATTTTATAATAGTTCAAGCTGCTCCTGGTGGCCCAGTTGAACAAATGATAAGTCAAATTAAAGGGCATAATGTAGATTCAACTTCTAGAATTGCTGGAACTGATAAGGGAGATGTTTCCTCACAAAGCACTAATATTCAATCAACCCAATCTGTTGATACATCAAGTAAATATAGAGGATCCCAAGGTCTAGATGCAGAATTTATTGCTGAGTTAGAAAAATATTATGGTTTCGATAAACCTGCGCCTGAACGTTTTTTTATCTTGTTAAAGAATTACTTAAAATTTGATTTTGGTGAAAGTTATTTTAAAGGTAAAAAAGTAATTGATCTTATAATTGAAAAAATGCCTGTATCTATTTCCTTAGGTTTGTGGACAACTTTAATAGTTTATTTAATTTCAATTCCACTAGGTATTAATAAAGCTGTAAGAGATGGTACAAAATTTGATATATGGACAAGCACAGCAATTATAATTGGTTATGCAATTCCTTCATTCTTATTTGCTATAGCTTTAGTTGTTTTTTTAGCTGGAGGTAGCTTTTTAGATATTTTTCCATTAAGAGGTTTGATTTCTAATAATTGGGATAGTTTAAATTTATTTCAAAAAATTTTAGATTATTTGTGGCACATAACGCTTCCTGTCGCAAGTCTAGTCATTGCAGGTTTTGCAACACTTACAATGCTCACTAAAAACTCTTTTATGGATGAAATTAACAAATTATATGTATCCACTGCAAAAGCTAAAGGTCTTTCAGAAAAAAAAGTTTTATATGGACATGTATTTAGAAATGCAATGTTAATAGTTATAGCTGGTTTTCCCGCTGCATTTATATCAGTGCTTTTCACCGGAAGTTTACTAATAGAAGTAATATTTTCATTAGATGGGCTTGGACTGCTTGGTTATGAAAGTGTTTTAAATAGAGATTACCCTGTAGTTTTTGGAACGCTTTATATTTTTACTTTTTTTGGTCTTCTTTTACATCTTATAACTGATCTTACATACGTAATGATAGATCCAAGAATTGATTTTGAAACGAGGGATACTTAAATGTTTGGTTTTAGTATTTCCGAAATGAACTATAGAAGACTTCAAAATTTCAAGGCTAATAAAAGAGGTTACAGATCTTTTAAAATTTTTTTATTTTTATTTTTTTTTACTCTTTTTGCAGAATTTGTATCAAATGATAGACCAATATTAATAAAATATGATAGTTCTTTTTATTTCCCAATTTTTAAAAATTATACTGAAAAAACTTTTGATGGTGATTTTGAAACTTATACTGATTACAAAGATCCCTATATAAAAAAAAAGATAGAAAGCAATGGTTGGATGATTTGGCCATTAATTCCATATTCGCATGACACTATTAATTATTTAATTCCTACTCCAGCGCCTTCTCCCCCTGATTCAGAAAATTTACTTGGTACAGATGATCAAGGTCGGGATGTTTTGGCAAGATTAATCTATGGTTTTAGGATAAGTGTTTTATTTGGTTTATCATTAACACTTTTTAGTTCCATAATTGGTGTTGCTGCTGGTGCAATCCAAGGTTTTTTTGGCGGAATAATAGATCTTATATTTCAGAGAATAATTGAAATTTGGTCGGGCTTACCGGTTTTATACATATTAATAATTTTAGCAAGCATTGTTGAGCCAAATATTTTCTGGTTATTGGGAATTATGCTTTTATTTTCATGGATGTCTTTGGTCGGGGTAGTAAGAGCAGAGTTTCTTCGAACAAGAAATTTTGAATATGTTCATGCAGCACGTGCCCTAGGACTAGGTAATCTAGCAATAATGAAAAAACACATACTTCCAAATGCAATGGTTGCAACTTTAACTTTTTTACCTTTTATTTTAAATGGTTCAATTACTACACTTACAAGTTTAGATTTCCTAGGATTTGGATTGCCCCCCGGTTCACCAAGCTTAGGGGAATTATTAGCTCAGGGAAAAGCAAATTTGAATGCTCCTTGGTTAGGAATTACAGTGTTTGTTACTCTGGGGCTTATGCTTAGTTTGTTAATTTTTGTTGGTGAGGCAGTAAGAGATGCATTTGATCCAAAAAAATATTTAGAAAAAATAAATTAATAAAATAATGGATAATCTTTTAAAAATAAAAAATCTATCTGTATCTTTTAATATTAATAATAAAGTGTCTCAGGCTGTTAAAAATATTTCTTTAAATGTTGGAAAAGGAGAAGCGCTTGGAATTGTTGGAGAATCAGGAAGTGGCAAATCTGTTACAGCGCTTTCAGTATTAAAATTATTACCTTATCCCAAGGCTTTTCATCCATCTGGTGAAATTTTTTACAAAAATAAAAATATTTTAAAATCAAGTGAAGAGGAATTACAAAAAATTAGAGGAAATAATATATCAATGATTTTTCAAGAACCAATGACAAGTCTAAATCCTTTACATAACATAAAAAAACAAATAACCGAAATACTTTTCTTACATAAAAAAATGTCTAATAAAGAAGCTGAAGACAGGGTTTTAGAGATTTTAGATTTAGTTGGATTTTCTGATGGTAAAAATAGATTAAATGATTACCCACACCAATTATCTGGTGGACAAAAGCAACGAGTTATGATTGCCATGGCTCTAGCAAATGATCCTGACTTATTAATTGCTGATGAATGCACTACAGCACTAGATGTTACTATACAAAGTCAAATTTTAAATTTACTAAAGAAATTACAGTCTAAATTAAAAATGAGTTTAATATTAATTACACATGATTTGACCATAGTTAGAAATATAACAGATAGAGTTGTTGTTATGACAGATGGAAAAATTGTTGAAACTGGAAAAACAAAATTAATTTTTTCTAAACCTAAACA
>CAZEYC010000013.1:0-11116 GCA_964516965.1 uncultured Alphaproteobacteria bacterium
TAATCTTAAAATATCCATCCAATTACTATTATTTTTTTTTCTTACTTTCTCTATTTTATCGATAATTTTTAAGTATTTATTTTTTTTCATTTGATATCATTTTTCATTATTGGTTCGAATTTTTCAATATCTTTTTTCAATATTTTATTTAAAATATTAAAATAATTTGACGAACAAATTCCTACCTTTGGTCTTAATGCAACTATATTTTTCCTAGAAATTCTATCTCCTTTTTTAATTTTTTTTGAAGCAAAAATTGATCTTCTAAAATTTTTACTTGGTATTTCATTTGAAATTGTTGAATTAAGAATTTTGTGAATTCGTGTTGTTGATTTTTTAAGTTCAATTAATTGTTTTTTATCAATGGAAAATTTTCTATCCTCTGATTTAATTTTTTTGTTGATTATAAAATGTTTTTCAATCAAAACTATTCCTAAAGATGTTGCGGCAATCGACGAATATATACTATTAGTATGGTCAGAGAGACCAATCAGAGTTTTCTTAAATTTTTTTTTTAAAAATTTAATTTTCCCTATATTCGCCTCATCTTCTGGAGTTGGATATTTTGAAACACAATGGAGAAGTATTATTTTATTATGAACTTTTTTTATTATCTTAATACAATTTTCAATATCACTAATGCTTGCGCAGCCAGTAGAAATTATAATTGGTTTTTTTGTTTTTGCTATCCTGGACACCAAGTTAAGATCAGTAATCTCTACGGAAGCTAGTTTATAAATAGGAGTGTTAAAATTTTCTAAAAAATTCACTGCTCGTAAGCTAAATGGTGAACTAAAAAGAGGAACTCTAAGTTTCTTCGCCAATCTAAATGCATCCTTATGCCATTTAAAAGGTGTGTGAGCTTTCTCATATAAGTCCCATAAATATTTGCCCTTCCAGATTCCATTTTTAATTTTAAAAACATTTTTTCTTTTATTAACTGTTATATCTTCAGGCTCATAAGTTTGTATTTTTATTAAATCGGCTCCACTTTTTGCTGCTTCTTTTATGTGTCTTAAAAATAATTTTTTATTTCCACAATGATTTCCAGAAATTTCAGCGATTATAAGTGGAGGTTTTTTTAAATCAAAATATTTTTTTTTATTAATTCTAATTTTCATAAGTTGAATTTTATTTTAAAATTAAATTATTCCTTTTTAATAAATTATAAATAGTCTTTGTTTTTTTTAGATTTAAATTTATATATGTTGAAATTTCATTTAAATTGTTTGTACCGTCTGAATATTGTAAAAAATCAAGAAGTTTTCTGCTTTGTGTTTTAAAAGCACTGTTTCCAAACGAGCTTACTCCTAATAAATTATATAAGCCCCGTTTCCCTAGATTTGGTTCACATAAAAATTTGCATTTAGGATTCGTAGTTTTGTTCTTTTTTTTAGTTTCATTTTTTTTAATATCATCCATTTCTAGCAAATTTTCAATGGCTTTTTTAGCAACTTTGTATCCTCCTTTAAGTCCAGATTTATTTACCAAACGAAAATCATCCAAGGAGGTATGATATTCTTTATAAGTTGCAGGTTTAGATCTCATTATAACTCCAATCTTTAAGTCAACCCCAGGTGAATTATACTGCCTCTCATCTGAACCTCTTTGTAAAAAAGGATATTTTTTAAATTTAATTTTTAGTTCTTTAAATGCATTGGTAGCCGCTTTATCAGACAAAGAGTTTTCATATTTTGTTCTTATAATTGAATAGTTTCTATTATCGCCAATACAAGTAAGAACATAACCCCCTATAACATTTTTTTTTAAATGTTTAATATTTCGATTAATATATGCAATAGATCCAACAGTTTCAGGAACAAATACAAATCTAATGGTTTTTTTTAATTTTAATTTTGAGAAAGATTTTATCAACGCAATCGCAACTAGAGGACCAGATAATTCATTATTTGCCATGGATGGATGACATATGTAAGTTGAGATTAAAATCTCTTTTTTACTTTGTCCTGGCAAAACTAGCTCCCCATAATGCATACATCCTTTCTTATTAAATTTTGACTCTACAAAAACATCAAACTTATCCTCATCTTTATATTTTTTATTAAAAAACTTCTTTTTATTATGTGAAACACAAAATCCCCAATATTTGTTATAATATGAGGTAACATATGGAATCGCGTTTGGAAGAGTTTCTAAATCATGAAGATGCTTAAAAAGCTCTACTTTATTAATTTTCTTTTTATATGGCTCAGAGTATCCGACTAAATGTAAATTATTATCTTTAAAATTAATAATTTTTTTTCCATATTTATCTTTTACGTATGCATCTAAAACATTCCATTCGTCTGGGATTTTCCAGTCATATACTTTTTTCCCGGATCTAAAATTTTTAATTTTAAGTTTAGGAATTTTGCCTCTTAAAATTTTAAGTGTTTGAAGCGACCCTTTTCCAGTTAAGCTTCTATTTAGCGGAAATAATTGTTTTCCTAATTTGATTAAATCCATTAATTTTTTTGAATTAAATAGTTGTTATTATTTTTAATTTTTTTGTTGATAATTTTGTAACACGGTAAAGCATTTATCGTCCAGCAAGTAAAGTAACCAAAATTAGCTTTATTAAAACTTTTTGTATTTTGTAAAGCTTTTTCCACATTTTTGTATTTTACGGTATAATCTACTTTTTTTTTACCAACAAAATAATTTAACATAATTTTTTTTACCCCTTCGTTTATTTCGTATTTACCAGAAAAATTTTTATAAAATCTATATTTAACTTTTGATTGTTCTTCAATATAATGCAAAAAAGTCATTGAATTTAATAAGCAAGAAAATCCAAATATTTTAAAATTATATATTTTAAATTTCTCAAAAATGGATCCTTTTGAAAAACAACTTTTAATATCAGAATTTAATAGATTATTTAAAAGCGGACCTTTAATGGCATGGCTAAATATGGGTTCAAAAGAACGTTTAACACCTTTTTTTTTTAAAAAAAAATTATTTAATTCTCCCACTTGCCCTAAAGTTTTTTTATAATTAAAAGCTTTTCCTTTTGTAAAGTCATAATTATAAGTGGGCATAACCAAAGTGCCTTTCCTTCCAATTTTTTTTAGAAGAGTATTTATAAAAAGATTATATAATTGATTTTTATTTTTTTTAAATTTTTGTATTTGATTTATACCTGCAGAATTTGAATGTAAAAGTAAATTGTCATCTTTTTTAATTTTTAATTTTTTAAGTAGTAAATTCATTTCGATTAAAAAATTATTTTTGTTTAACATTTTGATAAATTTCTTTAAAAGAATTTAAGGAACTAAATTCATCTGTACTAAATTTTAAATTAAACACTTTCTCTATTGACAGTAAAATATTAAAATTTGCTAATGAGTCCCAGGCTTTATAATCATAAATTTTGCCTTTTTCATTAAATTTTCCTTTAATCTTTAATTGCTTTTTAAATAAGTTTATTAGTTTTAATTTAGAAAAATTTTTTGACTTCATTAAGCTCCTTATTGTAAAAAATTTTGTATAAAAAGTGATTAGGTTTCAATTTTTTTGACTGGATGCGTTTTATATAATCTTTTTTTATAAATATAGATATTAATTCTTTATTTTGATTATTTCTTATGTGCCTCAAGTATACATTATTTTTTTTGAAACTTTTTTTTATTTTGTAAAGTATATATTCTTCAATTTTTCTTGATAAAATTCTACAACTAAGAATAAAATCTTGAATAAAAATTTCTTTCCCTATTCTTTGATAATTAAAGCTACCAATAATTCCATGGTCACCAAATTTATCTTGAAGGGAAACTAATTTAATAAAAAAATTTTTATTATTAACAATTTTTAACAATTCTACTTTATTATATCTGTTAGTAGTAAAGTTAAATTGATTTGTTTTATTAAATAGTTGCTCCGCTCTTATAATGTTAGATTTATTTATATCTAAGAACTTTATTTTTTGATTTAGTTCATAAAAAATCTCGTTAAAATTAGTTTTCTTTTTTTTTAAATCTTGATATTTTTTTTTAAGCTTATATTGTTTGTGTTTTTTTCGATCCTCCTTGGAAACGCTGAATTTTTGTAGACTTTTAAGAGCTAAAATATTTTCATAGTATTTTGATAAGTCATCAACGAGTAATGTAGAAATTTTTTTAAATTTTTTTTTAACCTTATTGATTTCTAATTTAGAGTCATCTATAAATAAAACATCTTCTTCTCTTAAAGAAAATTAATTTAAAATATTTTCTATATTTATAGTTTTTTCTTGCCAATTAATTTTAGGAAATAAAAAATCAGCTTTTTTCAAATGCATTTTTCTTAATTTTAAAGTTTTCCATACATCTCCCGAGTTGTTTTTTGAACACATGGACAGCATGAAACCCATTTTTTTTAATTTTTTAAAATGTTTTTGAATGTTTTCAAAAATTTTACCCTCACCATCCTCAGAATATTTTAAATTTTCAATACCATCTTCTCCAATAGTCCCGCCCCATAGAGTGTTATCACAATCAAGTATAATTAATTTGAATGGTTTAACTCTTTTTTCTTCAATAATTTTCATTATATTTGCTGAAATTATGTTTAAACCATAAGTCGAAAACGGACATCTCAATAGAAATTTATTTCTTGTATTATAAATCTCATCTTTTTCGTTAATCTTTAATATCAATCTAAAATTTTCTGAGCAAAGTCTCAGTATTTTATTAATAAAATTATTTGTATTCTTTAAATTTTTATTATCAATTTCAAAATTATTAGTTTTTTCTAAAAATAAAAATAAAGTTATTTTTTTGTTTATATTTTTTAAAAAAGTATTTTCAAGTTGATTAAAAATTTCTTTAAAATTATTATCAAAATATTCATTTAAGTAAATTATACTTATGAAATTATCATATTTTGATAAAATTTTTTTATCGTTCAGTGATATTAAAACTTTATTATACCTATCAAAAAAAATATTTTTTTTAATTATACTATTTTTCCATACGTCATTTGTTTCGAGCAAATTGACATTTGATGTTAATAATTTTTTTTTTGGCATTATGGTAACTTTTTTAAAAATGCTTTGTATTTATAAATCGATTTTTTGTTCATAAGTATTTTATTTTTTTTTAACCAATCAATATTATTTTGTTTTAAAAGCTTTTCGTCTTTGATAATTTTTTCATTATCAATTTTGTATTTTCTATTATTTAAAAAGGAAACTTTATATTTTTCTAAATATAAAATATCAATTGATCCTTCAAGCAAATGTTCAATAGCCTGCCTTGGAGAACAGATAGTTGAAATTCCGTGTCTATTAAAACTAGTATTTAAAATGACTGGTAAACCTGAAATCTTATAAAATTCATTAATTATATTCCAAAATTTAGGTGAGATTTTTTTATCAACAAATTGCACTCTTGAAGTTTTATCTACATGTACGGCAGACGGAATATATTTTGATACATCATCTTTTACCTTAACGGCCTTTTGCATATAATAAGAGGGATTTTTACAATCAAAATATCTTTTATAATTTTTGTCTAAAATTGCTGGCGCAAAAGGCATAAACCAATCTCTCTTTTTTATTTTTTGATTTAACCTTTCCTTTGAAAGCTTGTCTCTTGGGTCAGCTAAAATAGATCTAGCTCCAAGAGATCTCTGACCATATTCAGCTCTACTAAAGAAAATTCCTACAATTTTTTTATTTTTTACTTCTTTTGCTATATCTTTTTCAATTTTATTTGGCGTTGAGTACTTTAATTTAAAATTATTTAATTGCTTCATTACTTCGTCATTGCTAAACGAAGGACCTAAATATGGTGTAAGACCGAACTTACCAAAATAATTTTTCCTCAATTTTATATTTTGAGATAAAACCCCTCCGAGTGCTAAGCCAGAGTCTGACGGCGCGACTGGGAAAAAACAATTTTTAAACACTTTTGATTTTTGAATTGATTCATTAATTATTACGTTTAAAAATAAACCACCTGAAAAGACAATGTTATCGAATTTTTTAAAAAACTTATTTTTAATTTTTTTTAAAAAAATATTGATTTGTTCAGATAAAATAGTTTCAGCAGTAAGCGCAACGTCTTGAGGTAAATAACCACTACAAATCTCAAAAATATTTGTTTTAGAGATATTATTTCTAAAAACTTTTACTCTATCATAGCTATTACAGTCAAAATTGTTAAAATCTGGTTGAGTTATATTTTTTCGTATTCGATTAAAGTGAATTCCTCTATCACTAATTACTAAAGTTCCTTCTAATTTTTTTTTTAACTCTTTTTGAACTTTTCCATAAGCTGATAAACCTGAAACTTTTCCATTTTGGTCTCTAAAACCACAAAATTCAGTCACAAAAGCATGAAAATTTGCCAAGCTATTTAAACCTTCTAGTGATTTATATTCTTTAATTTTGAAGTTATTAAAATTTCCCCATGAAAAATTTCTTCTGTCTCCCTCATCTCCACCACCATCTGCACTTAAATAAACACCTCTTTTAAATCCAGAAGACCCAATAGCAGAGTAAATATGCATTTCGTGATGTTTGAGAAATTTTATTCTTTTTTTAACCCATTTATTAAATAATTTCTTCTTTCCGTTAAAAGCTTTAAATAAATCTGAAAAAAATAAATATAAATTCTCTAGATTTACATTTTTAGGCTTTGGCAAAACCCATAAATCTATTTGGTTTGCTTTAAGTTTTAATTGTTTAAGTCCCATTATTAAAGATTTTTCAGGAAACATTGCTGTGGGATCATTTTTAACAGACGTAATTTTTGCTTCTTCATAAGCAAAAAGATCTCCATCACTATAAAGTGAAGAATTAAATTCATGCCTTAATTGACTATCGAATGGACAAGGATAAATTGATGCAATTTTTCTTTTCGTCATTAAATTAATTTGAGAACTTTATATCTTTTAAAAAATTTGTACATTAATTCAGCTTTTTCCCAATCACTTTGATTGTCAATATCTATAACTCTCCAATTAGGAATTTTGATTCCGAATTTTTTTGCATTCTTCAAATTAAGCCAAGTATTTCTAGATGCAAAATAAAATTGCCCCGTATCATAAAATTTTTCTATGAGATCCTGAGTTCTAGTATCTGCAAAGGAACTATTCAAATATTTGATTTCATTTTTATTTTTTAAGAAGTAGGCTCTTTCAATTGGATGAGAATAATTTGTAACAGGGAATATATAAAAATTTTTTTTTTTCTTTAATTTATTAATAGCAGTTTTTAGATCTTTAATTTGAATAAAAGGGTTACAGGGATAAACACAACAAACGTTATTAATTTTTTGTTTTTGTTCTATTATATCTATAGAGTGTTTTATAACTTCCTCTGTCCCAGTGAAATTGTCCGCTAAATATTTTGGTCTTTTTATTAAAATATCGAAACCCAATTTCTTTCCTAAATTTAATATTCCAGTATTATCTGAAGTAAGAATAATTTTATTAAATAATTTTGAGCTTTTTAAAATTTTAAATGTCCATTCAATAATTGGTCTAGAATTAAATAACTTAATATTTTTTTTTTTAATTCGCTTGCTGCCTATTCTAGCAGGAATGATAGCTATATTATTTTGCATAAATACTTTAATATTACCACAAAATTGCTAAATGTTCAATACTTGAACACTAAAATAATATTTAAATAATTAATATTAAAAAGATCAAGATTATTTAAATATTATTAAGTTATATAAATTAAACAATTTAATTTTTTATTATCCTTTTCACTTGTTTAGACACGAAATTAATTTCTCTTTCAGTCATTCCATAAAAAATGGGCAAACTAAGACAGGAGTTAAAAAATTTTATAGCATTAGGAAAATAATTTTTTTTAAAATTATTTTTGTAATAAGGATAATAGAAAATAGGAATATAATGTACTTGAGTAATTATACCTAAATTAAAAAGTTTCTTTATCAACTGGTCTCTAGTTATTTTAATTTTTTTAAAATTTAAATTAATCATAAATAAATGAAATGCAGAAATTTTTTTCTGATAGTTGTTTGGAAAATTAATTAAATTTTTTTCTGAAAAAAAACTTTTAATATACTTATTTGCAATAGCTTTTCTTTTAATTATAAATTTATCCAGCTTTTTTAATTGGCTAGAACCTAGCGCACATTGAAAATCATTCAGCCTGAAGTTAAATCCTGGAGTCACTATTTTATAGCTCCAGTTATAATTCTTTCCACTACTTTTTTTTCTTAAAATTCCATGGTTTCGTAAAATTTTTAGTTTTTCATAAAGTTTCTTACTATTAGTAGTAATTATTCCACCTTCACCGGTTGTTATGTTTTTAACTGGATGAAATGAAAAAATTGATAAGTTGCTATATTTACAGCTTCCTACTTTTTCATCTTTTAAACTATATTTTGCTCCTAGCGCATGGCAAGCATCTTCGATAATATTAAATTTATATTTTTTTTGTATAAATTTGAATTTTTTCATATCACATGGCAAGCCACCATGGTGCATGACAATCAATGTATTTATCTTTTTTAATTTATTTTTTTTGATACAATCCAGAAGATCTTCTGGTCTCATTCTGCCTGTTTTGGGATCAACGTCGGTCAAATAAATTTTTGCTTTTATAAAATAAGCCATGTTAATTGATGCAATAAAATTGATCGAAGGCATAACAATTATTTCACTTTTTTTAATTCCTAAAGCAATGTAAGCAAGCAGTAGTCCAGCAGTTGCATTAGAACAAGTTACAGCATACCTAGATCCTACCTTTTTTGAAAAAAGTTCTTCAAATTTTTTTACTTCGCTGCCAGTAGTTATTAAATCATTTCTCAATGCTTTACTTACAGCCTTAATATCTTCTCCATCTATGTATTGCTTTCCATAAGGTATAATTTTCATATCAATTTCTTACAAAAACTTTTTTAAAAATATCTATATATTTATCGGTATATAGACAATAATCATTACAAAAATCTTTTCTAATTTTTTGTAATTCATTACCATTCCACCATTTTTCAAGATTATAATAATTTTTTTTTACAAAATTTGCAGCTAACTTTTCATTATTAAAAAGAATTTTACTTTTTTTAAATTTTTTTAAATAATCATAAAACTTTTTATCAAAAGGCGGATGAGTTATATCTTTATAAATAATTATTGAGGGTTTGTTTAGAGCCATACATTCGAAAAAAGGAGTACCAAAAAAAATATGAATAAAAAAATTAAAATTATTGACTACCTCCAAAAAACTTTTTTTTTCACTCTCAAACTTTAGAAAAGAAAATTTTTTTTTCAATGAATCCGTAAAATTTTTTGAGACATTAATTTTTTGATTCTTAATATGGATAAATTTTTTAAGGTCAAATTTAATTTGATTTAAGAATGATATTAATGAAAAAAGATTTTTTTGATTTATCGAATTTCCATTCAAAGAACCATCTGGAGGAGTAATTAAAGTATTACTGAAGGAATAAGAGAGAATAAGAATATTACGATTTTTTTTGTATTTAAAATTCTCTATTTTTGAATTAGTAACTCTAGGGTAGAATAGTGGTTTATTTTTCTCTCTCTTTAAATTTCCCCAACTCAAATAAATGTCACTTACTTTTCTATCCATATATACGTTATAAAAATCACTTTTTGGAAATAAATTTCCATAGCCGTGTTGTAAAATACAGAATTTTACTTTTTTGTTTTTTGTCAAATTAGCAACATAAAACTTAAAAAGTTCATCATAATATTGTCCATAAGATGTAATAATATAATTTACGTTCTGAGGCCATTGTGATCTCAAATACAAATTTTCTAAGTCTTTGAAATTCTCTAAAAATATTTTTGGTAAGTTATATTTTAATATTGAAATTAAAAACTCTTTAAAGTTATTTTTATTTGATTTTGGTAATAAATTATCAAATTTTTTTCTAAAATCACTCTTTATTTTTCCATAAATTTTCTTTTGAGAAAAAAAACTAATAGAGTATGAATTGTAATAGTTTCTTATACTTAATCGAGTTTTGAAATTAAGTTCTGATTTATACAAAAAAAGATTTGATTTTTTTCTAAAAAAAGAAAATTTAGGAAAATCCAATATTTGAAAATCATTTTTTTTATAATCAATATTTTTTAAATAGATATATTTTATTTTATTTTTTGTTTGATAGCTTAGTATTTGATTAAAAATTAATTCATTCCATTTTTCATCAACTCTGCACAAATTGTGCGCTTGCAAAGTGTTAGAAGGTATAGCGTAGTTAGGATTGATTTGATTACTAACGATATTATTTAATGAAAACTTTTTATTAATTTTTTTTATATAATCCCATCTAAAATATATATGATTAATCCATACAAATAACCACCTGCTAAGCAATATTTCCCAGAATTTTTTATTAAGTTTTTTTTTATGAATAATGTTTAAATTTTTAATGATTATTTCTAAAATTATTTCGTAGTTTTCTTGTAGAAATGAAATATCTTTTTTATATTTTTTTATCTTTTTTCTATCATATAAATTTAACGTATCATTAAAATTTTCTTTTAAAAGATCGATATTATTTTTACACCAAGGACCTATAAAAAAATGTTGTTCATTAGACCTTTTTTTAAATTTAATACAATCTTCTTTGCTAATATTTAATAAGTAAATTTTTTTTTTTCTACCCATAGAATTATATGCTAATAGCCTCGCTTTATTTTAATATTAATAACTTTTTCATTTTAAAAATATTATTATATGATTGACAGTTCAAAATATGAACATTATATTGTTCAAAATATGAACAATAAACTGTTCAAAATGTACTGTCAATTATGAAAGAGGATAAAAGTACCCTATCAATACTTAGAAAAATTTCTCAGGAGCCACAAGCATCTCAGAGAAAAATGGCTATAACTCTCGGTTATAGTATTGGTAAATTAAACTATTGTTTGAAGGCACTTCAAAAAAAGGGGTTAATCAAGATCAAGAATTTTAAAAAAAATCCAAATAAATTAAATTATTTATACATCATCACCCCAAAAGGAGTAGCAGAAAAAACAAGAATGACGATTGAATATATGGGTCGTATTTCACAAGAATATGATGAATTAAAAAAAGACCTTAACAAAAAAAAATAATGAGAAGGTTAAAACTTTTAATTTTAAAAATTGAAAACGCAACTTTTAAATTTTCTTTGCC
>CAZEYC010000014.1:0-10654 GCA_964516965.1 uncultured Alphaproteobacteria bacterium
CTGCTAAAGGCTATAATTTAATTTTAACTATGCCAGAATCTATGTCGATTGAAAGAAGAAAAATGTTAATTCTTTTAGGTGCTAAATTATTTTTAACTCCTGCAAAAAAAGGAATGAAAGGAGCTATTTTAAAAGCAAAAGAACTTTTAAAAAAAACAAAATTTGGATTTATGCCACAACAATTTGATAATTTGGCCAATCCTTTAATACACAAAAAAACAACAGCAATCGAAATTTTAAATGATACTAATGGAAAATTAGATGCAGTAGTTATGGGCGTTGGCACTGGAGGAACAATAACAGGAGTTGGAGAAATTCTAAAAAAAAAAAATAATAAAATAAAAATTATAGCTGTTGAACCAGAAGATAGCCCTGTATTATCTGGTGGGACAGCAGGACCTCATAAAATTCAGGGAATAGGTGCTGGATTTGTTCCTAAAGTTTTAGAAAAAAAATGGATTGACGAAATAATACAAATTGCAAATGAAACGTCCTTTCACATGGCTAAAATAGCAGCAAAAATAGAAGGTTTGCCAGTTGGTATATCTTCCGGTGCAGCTTTAGCAGCGGGTATTGAGGTTGCACAGAGAAAAGAAATGAAAAATAAGAAAATAGTAGTAATCATACCATCTTTTGCTGAAAGATATTTATCAACTCAATTATTTAGTTAAAAATTTGTTTAATTTGCCAAAATTATCAGAAAAACAAATCCAAAGGTATTCACATCAAATCATTTTAAATGAAATTGGAATTAAAGGGCAGGAAAAATTATTAAATACAAAAGTTTTAATAGTAGGGGCAGGAGGATTAGGGTCACCAGCCGCTATATATCTTGCAGCTGCAGGCATAGGAACATTGGGAATAATAGATTTTGATAAAATAGAACTATCAAATCTTCAAAGACAAATTCTTTTTGATCAAAATAATATAAATAAATCAAAAGCCGAAATATTAAAAAATAAAATTAAAAAATTAAATTCAAATACAAAAATTAATATTTATAAAAAAGAAATTTCAGAAAATAATGCAAATAAAATTATAAAAAATTATGATGTTGTAGTTGATGGAAGTGATAATTTTAAAACAAAATATTTACTTAATGACATTTGTTTAAAAAATAAAAAAGTTCTCATTTCTGCGTCTTTAAATGGTTTTGAAGCTCAAATAACAACTTTTAAATCTTGGGTAAGATCTGTAAACAATCCGTGTTATAGGTGTATTTTTCCAGAGACTAATAATGATTCTTCTTCTAATATATCAAATTGCGAGGAATCAGGAATTATAGGTGGTTTAGCTGGTTCTATAGGTTGCTTACAATCAGTAGAAGTAATAAAAGAAATTTTAAATATTGGAGAGAGTTTAAGTGGAAAATTATTGATAATAAATTTATTAAATAGTAGTTTTAAAAAATTAAAAATAAAAAGAAATAAAAAATGCATTTGTTAATAAAAAAAACAATTATTTTATTTTTATTGTTGTTATTTACAATTAATGTACATTCATTAATTTATCCAATTACTCCTAAATATGCATCAATAAAGAAAAATAAAACTTACTTAAGATACAACGCAAGTTTTCAGGCACCGATTTCACACATTTATAATAAAAAAGGTTTGCCTATTTTAATTATAAATGAACATGGTAATTGGAAAAAAATTAAAGACAGTAATGGAATAGAAGGCTGGATGCACAAAAGCATGATATCAAATAGAAAAACATTTATTAATTTAAAAAAACAAAATTTAATAAAATTTCTAGATGAAAAAAATTTAATTATTGCAATTATAGATCCTCAAGTTGTAGGCAAAATAATTAAGTGTGAAAAGATATATTGCAGAGTTAAAGTTAATAAATATAAAGGATGGTTAAAAAAAGAATTTCTTTGGGGAATAAAAAAGGATTAATTTTTCTTAATCAAATTTACAACTACATCTATACTTCCAATTTTCATACCATTAGGTAAATCTAAATCTGTTTTTATATCAATTTTTTTATTTGGAATATCAATTAATTTATTAGTTAAAGAATTATAAAAATGATAATGATTATCCATGTTTGTGCAAAAAATAGTCTTGCCATTCTTAACAGAAAATTTTTTTAACATTTTTTTATCTACAAAGCTATGCAATGTATTGTAAATAGTAGCTAAAGAAATCTTTTTTTTTGATTTAATTTTTTCGTATAAATCTTCTGCTGTAAAATGTTTATTTTGCCCATCAAAAAGAAAGTTTGCGATAACATGTCTTTGGTTTGTAGATTTTAGATTATTTTTTTTTAAAAAACTAACAAATTTATTATTATTCATATTATTCACAGCTAATATAATTATGATTACAAAAAGTGTATTTTCAAGACTTTTTAGGCGGTTTTATCATACCAATTAAATTATATCCTGCATCTACATAGTGTATTGAACCTGTGACACCGCTAGAATTAGAACTCAAAAGATAATTGCTTGCTCCTGCTAAATCTTTAAAAGAAATATTTTTATTTAAGGGATTGTTTTTTTGTGTCCAATTATATATATATCTTGCATCCTTTATTCCTGCACCCGACAAAGTTCTCATTGGACCTAATGAAATAGCATTTACTCTAATATTATTATCGCCTAAATCAACTGCCATATATTTAACACTTGCTTCAAGAGCAGCTTTTGCTACGCCCATAACATTGTAATTTGGAATAACTTTTTGTGATCCTAAATATGTTAAGGTTAGTAAAGAACCATCCTTATTAATTATTGAAACAAATTTTTTAGCAATTTCTGTAAATGAATAACATGAAATCATCATAGTGTTTATAAAATTATTTTTAGAAGTTTGAAGATATTCCCCAGATAGTTCTTTTTTATCTGAGTATGCAATTGAATGAACTATAAAATCTAAGGATCCCCAAGTTTTTTTTAAATTTTCATAAAGTTTATCAATATCTTTGCTATCTGATACATCACATTTTACAATTTTATTTACTCCATATGGTTCTGATAATTTTTCTACTCTCTTTTTTAAAGTTTCATTTTGATAAGTTAAACATAATTCAGCTCCATTCTTTAACAAATCTTCAGCAATTCCCCATGCACATGAATGATCATTTGCAATGCCAAATACTATTCCTTTTTTTCCTTCGAAAAGTAAATCTTGTTTTTTAACTAGAGCTTTTTTTTTATCAGAATTATTGTTCTCAATATCAAATTGTTTGAAAATTAATGTTGCATTAGTTCCACCAAAACCAAAACTATTACTTAAAACTGTATCAAGTTTTATATCTTTTTTTGTCTCTAATACTATTGGCAATCCTTCAACTTCTGCATCTAAATTAAATATGTTCGCAGATTTGCATATAAAATTATTATTCATCATTAATATTGAATAAATAGCTTCTTGTACTCCAGTGCCTCCTAAAGAATGTCCTGTAAGTGATTTAGTAGAACTAAAAGAGGGCATGTCATCTTTAAACAATGTTTTCATTGCTTCAATTTCTTTTATGTCTCCTACAGGGGTGCTTGTACCATGGGTATTAATATAATCTATTTTATCAGGAAGATTATTCATAGCTTGTTGCATACATCTTACTGCCCCTTCTCCTGAAGGTTGAACCATATCATGCCCATCTGAATTTGCACCATAACCCACTATTTCTGCATAAATTTTTGCCGATCTCTTTAATGCATGATCCAATTCTTCGAGAATAAGAACTCCTGCGCCTCCAGAAATTATAAATCCATCTCTATCTTTATCATATGCTCGTGAAGCTTTTTCTGGCTCAGAATTAAATTTGGAAGAAAGTGCGCCCATGCCATCAAATAAAACAGATAAAGTTGAATCTAACTCTTCTCCTCCCCCAGCAAAGATTATTTTTTGTTTGCCAAGCTGTATTAACTCATATGCATTTCCTATACAATGAGCACTAGTTGAACATGCTGAACTTATAGAATAATTAACACCCTTAATTTTAAAATATGTTGCTAGGGTAGCGGAGTTTGAACTACTCATAGCTCTTGGAACCATAAACGGTCCAACTTGTTTGGCTCCTTTTGTTTTTAAAGTTTCTGAAGCTTGAACAATATTTTTTGTTGAAGGTCCACCCGAGCCCATTATTATACCTGTTTTAGGGTTTGACACTAAATCTTCAGATAATTTTGCGTCTTTTATAGCATCTTCCATTGCAACATGATTATATGCAGCATTATCTCCCATAAATCGTAAAGCTCTTCTGTCAATTCTTTCTTCTAGATTAATATCAGGCTTACCGTAGACATGACTTCTAAAACCTAATTCTTTGTATTCTTCGCTAAAGGTTATGCCAGATTTTGAATTGTAAAGAGAATCAATTACATCTTTTATTGTGTTGCCAATGCACGAAACTATTCCTATTCCAGTTATAACAACTCTTGTCAATTGAAAAACCTATTTACTTTTTTTTGATTGAAAAAGTCCCACTTTAAGATCTTTTGCGCTATAAATTTCTTTACCATCAACAAACATTATTCCATCTGCAACAGCCAGGGCCAATCTTCTAATAATAATTCTTTTTATGTCCAATTGGTATTTTACTTTTTTTGCAAATTTTAAAACTTCACCAGAAAATTTAACTTCTCCGACTCCTAAAGCTCTTCCTTTTCCATGTGCTCCTATCCATCCAAGAAAGAAACCGACAAGTTGCCATAATGCGTCTAAACCTAAACAACCAGGCATTACAGGATCTTTTTTAAAATGGCATTGAAAAAACCATAATTTAGGTTTTATATCAAGCTCTGCAATAATTTGTCCTTTATTATATAAGCCTCCCTTTTTTGTTATTTTTACTATTCTATCCATCATTAACATTGGGGGTAATGGTAGTTTTGCATTTCCTTCTCCGAATAGTTTGCCCTTAGCACATTCAACTAAATCTTTATAATTAAAACTGTTTTTTTGATTCATTTTTAAGCTCTATTAAAATTTTTATCATTATCTTGTTTTAATTCTTTCATACTTAATTTAATTTTACCTCTATTGTCAAATCCTACAACTTTAACTTTTACTTTATCACCAACTTTTACAATATCAGTAGTTCTTCTAACTCTTCTTTCAGATAATTCCGAAATATGTACAAGTCCATCTTTAGAACCCATAAAATTCACAAAAGCACCAAAATCCATTATTTTAACCACTCTTCCACTATAAATTTCACCAATCTCTGGTTCTGCTGTTATGTCTTCTATTTTTTCTATAGCCAGCTTAACACCTTCTGGATCTGAAGATGCAACTTTAATTGTTCCATCATCTTCTATATCAATTTTTGCACCTGTTTCTTCAGTGAGAGCTTTTATAACTTTACCTCCAGAACCAATAACATCCTTTATTTTTGAAGGATTTATTTTAAGCACACTTATTTGAGGTGCGTTTTTATTTAATTGATCTCTTGATGAACTTATTCCTTTATCCATCTCCCCAAGAATTTTAATCCTTCCTTCTAGTGCTTGAGACAATGCTTCTTCCATAATTTCCTTTGTAATACTTGTTATTTTAATATCCATTTGTAATGCTGTAATGCCATCTTTTGTTCCTGCAACTTTAAAATCCATATCTCCTAAATGATCTTCATCACCTAAAATATCTGACAATATTGCATGTTTATCTTTTTCTTTTATTAAACCCATTGCGATTCCAGCAATTGGTTTTGCTATTGGCACTCCTGCATCCATTAAAGATAAAGATGTCCCACAAACTGTAGCCATTGATGAAGATCCATTTGATTCTGTTATTTCTGAAACCACTCGTATAGTGTAAGGAAATTTTTCTTTAGTTGGTAACAATGGTCTTATACTTCTCCATGCTAACTTTCCATGTCCAATTTCCCTTCTACCTGGAGGCCTAAGCATACTGGCTTCACCTACAGAATAAGGTGGAAAATTATAATGTAACATAAAATTTTCTTTAAATTCACCTTCTAAATCATCAATTATTTGTTCATCTTGACTTGTGCCTAACGTTGTAACAACTATTGCTTGTGTTTCGCCTCTTGTAAAAAGAGCGCTTCCGTGGACTTTTGATAATACTCCAACTTCCGCTTTTATTGGTCTTACAGTCTTCGTATCTCGTCCATCAATTCTTTTTCCAGATTTTAATATATCTGTTCTAACTAATTCTTTTTCTAATTTTTTTGTTGCATAAGAAACTAAATTTTCATTTATTTCTTCATCATCTTCAGTAACAAATTTTTCTAAAATATCATTTCTAATTATTGAAAGTTTTTCTGATCTTAAAGATTTATCCTTTTCGTTATATGCTTCTTTAATCTTTGATTCATATTCTTTTTTTATTTTTTCATAAACATCTTTTAAAATTTTTTCAGTATTTTCATCTTTATACTCTATAGGTGTTGGATTTTTTTCTTTGGCAAAGGAATCAATAAATTTAATAATAGGTTGAAATTCTTTATGAGCAAACATAACTGCATCCAACATAATTTTCTCAGATAGTTCTTTCACTTCCGATTCTACCATTAAAACTCCTTCTTTTGTTCCTGCTACTATTAATTCTAATTCAGAATTTTTTAAATCATCATTTGAAGGATTTAAAATCAATTTTTTTTCACGGTATCCAATTTTTGCTGCTGCGACAGTATCGGCTACAGGCGCACCAGCAAGTGATAATGCTGCCGAAGCTCCAATAAATGCCACTACATCAGGACTTACTGTTTTGTCTAGATTCAATAAAGTACAAATAATTTGAGTTTCATTATAATAATTATCAGGAAATAATGGCCTAATAGGTCTATCGATTAATCTTGAAATTAGAGTTTCTTTTTCAGATGGTTTTGCCTCTCTCTTGAAAAAACCTCCTGGTATTTTACCAGCTGCAAAAGTTTTTTCCTGATAACTTACAGTTAATGGTAAAAAATCTAATCCTTCTTTTGGTTCTTTTGAAACTACAACTGTACATAAAACTGAAGTTTCTCCATATGTTGCAAGAACTGACCCTGTTGCTTGTCTAGCAATTCTACCAGTTTCTAGGGTTAGTTTTTTACCTCCCCATTCAATTTCTTTTTTTAAAATTTTAAAAATTATTTTTTTTTATTTTCTTAAATTTAGATTTTTAATAATTTCTTTATATTTCTTTATATTTTTTTTTTTTAAATAAGATAATAAGTTTTTTCTTTTGCTAATTAATTTTAGCATCCCTGTCTTAGAATGATTATCCTTTTTATTAGTTTTAAAATGCTCTGTTAAAATATTTATTCTATTTGTTAACAATGCAATCTGCACCTCTGAAGAACCTGTATCTTTTGCTTTTCTCTGGAACTTTATAATTATTTCTTTTCTTTTTTCTTTATTACTTTCCAACATATTTAATATTATTTAAAACAGAATATATAGGTATACACAAATTTTTCCACTTATTCCTATTATACAAATATAAAAATCTCTTTACCGTTATAGAATTTTTTATTTTAAAAGGCTTGGATTCAGTTCTTTTCAAATTTATTGTATATCCATCAACTTTTAATTTTTTACAAATATCTCTGACTAAACTTCTTATATAAAAACCTTTACTACATTCTATTTCAAAACTACTTAAACTTTTATCATTTTTTTCAACATTATCAATTAATTTAATTTTTTTTACATAAACTTTTCTACTTTTTAGAACAAATTTTTCCCCTTTTCTTGCTAATTTGTATGCCCTCATTCCATCTATTTTTATTGCTGAAAACCTTGGTGGCCTTTGATTTATTTCACCTTTAAAATTATGTAATATTTTTTTTATTTCTAATTTACTGGGTATTCTTTTAGATGTTGAAATAATTTTTCCATCTTGGTCATAACTATCTGTAGATATTCCCCATTTAATTGAAAATTCATATTTTTTTTCACCATCCATTATATATTTCACAGTTTTTGTAGCTTTTCCTACTGCTATTGCTAAAACACCAGACGCTAATGGGTCGAGTGTCCCTGCGTGTCCAACTTTTTTTATATTTAAAGTTCTTTGAATTACATTAACTACTTCTCTAGAAGTCATTCCTATTTCTTTATTAATATTAAGCCAGCCATTTAAATTATTTTTTAAATCAGACATATTAAAAATTACAAATCTTTAGCAACCTTTGGATCTTTTAATAATTTTTCAATCTCTTGAGCATAATCAAAAGATGGATCAAAATAAAAAAATATTCTTGGGACATATCTTAACTTTAATTTATTTGCAATTGCTTTTTTAAAAATAAAACTTTCTTCGTTTAAAAATTTAACTATTTTTTTATCTTTATTTTGAGGTATTACAAAAATACTAGCACTCTTTAAATCTGGGCTAAGACTGACCTCTATAACCGTTATTGAAACTTCTCTAATTTTAGAGTTATTAAAATCACCTAATATTAATAACTCTGATACTAAGTGTTTAATTTGTTCTCCTATCCTTAATTGTCTTTGGGATTTAATTTTTCTTTTCAATTAAACTATTCCTTTAAAACTACAAAGATCTTTTTTGTTCTTCTATAAAATATGATTCCAAAATATCATTTTGCTTTATATCTTGAAAATTATCTAAAACCATTCCACATTCATTTCCTTCTTTAACTTCAGATGCTTCTTCTTTAAATCTTTTCAAACTATTTAATTTTCCTTCATAAATAATCTGATCATCCCTAAGGAGTCTAATTTTTGCACTTTTTTCTATTTTTCCTTCTATAACTTCACATCCTGCAATTTTACCAATTTTTGACATTTTAAAAATTTCTTTAATTTTTGCCTTTCCATTTAAAACTTCTTTTTTATCAGGAACTAACAGTCCGCTCATACTATCCTTTATATAATCTAACAGTTCATAAATAACTGTAAAAAATTTAATTTCTACTTTATCTCTTTTTGCCAGATCCTTTGCCAAATTATTTGGTTTTACATTAAATCCAACAACTATTGTATTTTCACTCGCGCTGGCCAATGCTACATCGGATTGATTAATGGCTCCTATGCCTTTGTGAATAACTTTTATCTGTATTTCTTCATTTTTAAATTTTTCTAAACCATTAATAATTGCCTCTAAAGATCCCTGAACATCCGATTTAAGAACTAGTTCTAATTCTTTGATTTTTACATTTGCTTTATCACTAATAATTTTTTCAAAACTTTCTTTCGTTAAAACTTTTGTTATATTTGTCTTGATAGAATTCAATCTAAAATTTGATATCTCTTTTGCTTTTGTTTCACTATCAACTACTATAAAATCATCTCCGGCAACAGGAACACCTGTTAAGCCAAGTATTTCTACAGGAATAGATGGTCCAGCTTGGATTATTTTTTTACCTTTATCATCACTCATAGCTCTTATTTTTCCAAATGCCGAACCTGCAACAAATACATCTCCTACACTTAAAGTGCCTTCTTGAACTAAAACTGTAGCCGTTGAACCTTTTCCTTGTTCTAATTTAGATTCAACAATAACTCCAAAAGCTTTTTTTAAGGGGTTTGCTTTTAAATCTAGCATTTCAGACTGTAAAATTATTGCTTCTTCTAGTTTATCCAAATTCTTTTTTTGCTTAGCTGATATTTCTACATATAAATTTTCTCCTCCCATATCTTCTGAAATTAATTTATGTTCCATTAATTGATTTTTAATCTTTTTTATATCAGCATTATTAGAATCAATTTTATTAATACATACAATAATTGGCACTTCTGCAGCATTTGCATGATTAATAGCTTCTATAGTTTGTTCTTTTACACCATCATCTGCAGCAACAACTAAAACAACTATGTCTGTTACTTTTGTTCCTCTTGCTCTCATTGCTGTGAATGCTTCATGTCCTGGTGTATCAAAAAAAGTTATAAATTTATTTGACTGTGTTTTGATTCTATACGCACCTATATGCTGTGTTATTCCGCCATGTTCTTTGGCAACTGTACTTGTTGAACGCAATGCATCTAATAACGTTGTTTTTCCGTGATCTACATGTCCCATAATTGTAACAATTGGACTGCGTGGTTTTAAATCTTTTTCTTTATCAGGTTCTTTTTTAATTTGTATTGCTAAATCAGTATCATCAACTCTTTTAATTGTATGTCCAAATTCTTCAGCAATAATTTCTGCTGTATCAGCATCAATATTTTGATTTATTGTAGCCATAACGCCCATTTTCATTAATGCTTTTATAACATTAGTTGATTTTTCTGCCATTCTATTTGATAATTCTTGGACAGAAATAACCTCTGGTATTTTCACTTCTTTAATTACTTTTGTTTTAGTAAGGTCCTTTTGATCTTTTAAATTTATTTCTTTCTTTCTTTCTTTAAAGTTTCTATAAAAATTTTTATTTATTGTTAATTTTTTTCTTGAATCTTTTATATCTTTATTAAAATTTGTGTCTGGTGATGTCTCTTTTATTGATGGAAATTTATTTTTATTATCCTTTTTTTTTATAACCTCAACCGTTACAGTTTTAGATTTCCCATATGAAAAAGTTTGTTTTATTGTAGTAGTTTTATTTTTATCTTTATTTTTCATTTTTAAAAATTAATAAATTTTTTACTTCTTCTTCGTATTTTTATCCTCTTCAATAAACCATTTTTTTCTTGAATCCATTATTATTTTATCAGCATCACTTTTTTTTATGTTGTCCGAACCAATAATATCAATCAATTCGTCACTTGATAAGTCTGCTAAATCATCTA
>CAZEYC010000015.1:0-10624 GCA_964516965.1 uncultured Alphaproteobacteria bacterium
TAAAAAAAAATTAATTGATAAATATAAAATTAAAATTTTTTTTTCCGAAGAAAAAAAACTTTTAAATACAGGTGGTGGAATAAAAAAAGCTTTAAAAATTATAAATTCTGAAGAATTTTTTGTAATCAACAGCGACATTATATTAGAAGATAAAAGAATTAGTTGTTTTAAAAAATTAAATAATTTTTGGGACAAAAATAAAATGGATGCACTTTTATTATTATATCCTACCAAAAAAATAAAAAAGAAGGTATTAGGCGATTTCACTTTAGATAAGTCAGGGAGAATCTGTAAACAAGAAACCTCTCCATTTATTTTTACAGGGGTTCAAATACTAAAATCTAGCTTGTTTTCAAAAGTAAATAAACAAATATTTCCAATGCAGTTAATTTATAATAAACTCATCAAAAAGAAAAGAATTTATGGACTAGTTCATGATGGAAAATGGTTTCACATAGGAACTTTTGAAAGTTTGAAAGAATATAGAAAAATGTTAAAATAAATTTTTTTTATTATGAGCGCTTTGCCAATAAATGAGTCGTCTTTTGAATCTGAAGTTGTTAATTCTGATCTTCCAGTATTAATAGATTTTTGGGCTGAATGGTGCGGACCATGCAAAGAAATTTCTCCGTTACTGGATGAGATTTCAAATGAAATGAAGGATAAAATCAAAATTGTAAAAATAAATATTGATGATAATCCAAATATTCCTTCCCAATACGGAGTTCAAAGCATTCCAACACTTATTATTTTTAAGAAGGGAGAACCAGTAGCAACAAAAGTTGGAAGTTCTATAAAAACAGAACTTATATCATGGATTAATGATTCGATATAAAATATTTTTTATTTTTTTAATAATCCAGCAAGTTCTTTATACATATAAAAAGAACCACAAATTAAAATTCTAGAAGGTTTTTCTTTAAGAAATATTTTATTTAATGCATTTTTAATTGAACTTGCAGTTTCTACATTAAATTCTTTTAAACGCGCTATTTCATATAATTTTTTATTGGAATAATATGGAGAATCGCTTTTTATGGGGACAGTTATTAGTTTTTTTGTTATTTTTTTAAAAGAATTTAGAAATTCCTTAGGATCTTTTGAATCTAACATTCCAAATATTAGATACAGATCTTTTTTTTTCCAACTTTTAAATGTTTTTGCTATAACATTACTTGCGCTTTTGTTATGTCCTCCATCAAACCATAATTCCCATCCTTTATTTAATGGTCTTTCAACAAAATTAATTTTTTTGATTTTTATTTTTTGTAACCTTCCTGGCCATCTTACTTTTATTAATCCTTTTTTAATTAATTTATTTTTATTTTTTAGCTTGTTAATTAATTTTAAAACTTTAATAGCTATACCAGCATTTATAATTTGATGATCGCCCTTTAAATTTGGTAAAGGAAAAATTTCTTTTTTCTTACTTTTAATATCATTAATAAAAACAATTTTATTTGATTTATTTTTTTTTATAAACCAATCATTTCCGTAGAAAAAAGTTTTTGACCTTAATTTTTCTGCAGTTTTTTTTATAATATTTTTGGCTAAATCAGGTTGAGCACCTATAACAACAGGATAATTACTTTTAATAATGCCAGCTTTTTCTAATGCAATTTTTTTAATATTAGATCCTAAAAAATTTGTGTGATCTATAGAAATTTCGTTGATAATAGAAACAATTGGGTTTCTCATTACATTTGTTGCATCGAGTCTCCCACCAAGCCCAGTTTCTAAAATAGTATAATCTGCAGGGTTTTCTTTGAATGCAATAAAGGCTGCTACAGTTGTTATTTCAAAAAAAGTTATAGGATTATTATTATTTTTTTTTTCACATAGTTTTAAGATTTTTTCTAAATATTTATTTGAAATATTTTTTCCATTTAAATCAATTCTTTCATTAAAATTTATTAAATGTGGAGATGAATAAGAATTAACAGAGTAGTTCCCTGATTTTAAAAAAGATTTTAAAAAAGCTAGCACAGAACCTTTCCCATTGGTTCCTGCAATGTGAATTACATTATTTATTTTTTTGTGTGGGTTATTTAGTTTTATTAAAAGTTTATTTATTCTTTTTAAGGATAAATCAATTTTTTTTGGATGTAATTCTTGTAATCTTTTTTCTAAATTTAATTCTAGTTCATTTAAAGTTTCATTACTTTTATTTAAAAGTGCATATTGCAATTGATTAGACATAAAAATATTAATTTTTTTTTAATAAAATTCTTAGAGTTTTTGATAGCTTTTCTCTCAAATTTTTTCTATGAACTACCATATCCACCATACCATGTTCTAAAAGATAATCTGATGTTTGAAAATTTTCTGGGATCGTTTCTTTAATTGTTTGTTCAATTACTCTCCTTCCAGCAAAACCTATAGTTGCACCTTTTTCTGCAATTAAAATATCACCGAGCATAGCAAATGAGGCACAAACACCACCAGTTGTTGGGTCTGTTAAAACTACAATATAAGGAATTTTATTATCTTTAACTTTTTTTATTGCTGCTATAGTTCTAGGCATTTGCATAAGAGATAATATTCCTTCTTGCATTCTAGCTCCACCAGATGATGGTATCATTATTAATGGTATATTTTTTTTTACTGAAATTTCAGAAGCTTTAACAATTGAATCACCAACATTTACTCCCATTGAACCTCCCATAAAATGAAAGTCAAATACCACTGCAATAACAGGTATACTTTCAATTGCACCTTCAGAAATTACTACAGCATCATTTTCTTTTGTTTTTTTTCTAGCTTCTTTTAATCTATCTTTATATTTTTTTTTATCTTTAAAGGACAATGGATCATTGCCGTTATTAGGCACTTTAATCTTTTCATAGTTTCCTTCATCAAAAAGAAATTTAATTCTTACATCTGAAGGTAATCTCATATGAGTTCCACATTGCCCACAAACTCCGAATGATTTTTCATAATCTTTATAATAAATCATTGTACCGCATTGGCATTTAATCCATAAATTTTTTGGAATATCTTTTTTTTTAACTAAAGATTGTAACTTAGGCTTTATATAGTTTGTTAACCAGTTCATATTATTTTTTTATAACACCGATGATAGTTCCCTTACATAATTAAGAACATTTTCAATTAACCTTTTTTTATTATAATTTTTTTTTTGCGCTTGTTCTACTTTTTTAATAATTGATGATCCTACTACTATGGCATCTGCATTTTTAGATAAATTTTTAACATCATTTTTATTTTTTATTCCAAAACCTACAGCTATTGGTAATTTAGTTAATTTTTTTAAATTTTTTATTTGGCTTTCAAGTTTTTGGTTAGACTTATGATCAGCACCTGTTATTCCAGTAATAGAAATATAATATATAAATCCAGAGGAATTCTTAATTATTTTTCTAAATCTAATATTGTTAGACGTTGGAGTTGCTAATTTTATAAAGTGAATTTTATTTTTTATCATTGGCAAACATAATTCAGAATCTTCTTCCGGAGGTAAATCAACAATTATTACTCCATTTACTTTATTTTTTTTAATATTTTTTATAAAATTATTTATTCCAAATCTGTGAACAGGATTATAGTAGCCCATTAATATTATAGGTGTGGTGATATTTTTTTTTCTAAATTTTTTAACAAGTTCAAATATTTTTTTTAGATTCATATTATTTTTTATAGCTCTATCATTAGCTTTTTGGATTACAGGACCATCTGCCATTGGATCAGAAAAAGGCATACCAAGTTCTATAATATCAACTCCACATTCAGGTAGTTTTTCTATAATTTTATAGGAAGTATGAAAATCCGGATCACCTGCTGTTACAAATGATATTAGACCACATTTTTTTTTTGTTTTTAATTCACTAAATTTATGAGTTAATAAGTCTTTACTTGACATTAAACTTAGATATTTATTTTTAATTTTTTTGCAACAGTAAAGATGTCTTTATCGCCGCGACCGCACATATTCATAATAACAATGTTATCTTTAGCCATTTTTGGTGCCTTTTTTATTAAATATGCCAAGGCATGAGAAGGTTCTAAAGCAGGTATTATCCCTTCTATTTTTGAACAAAATTGAAACGCTTCTAAGGCTTCTTTGTCTGTAACACTTACATACTTTACTCGTTTAGTATCTTTTAACCATGCATGTTCTGGACCGACACCAGGATAATCTAAGCCTGCAGATATTGAATGTGGTTCAGTAATTTGTCCATCTTTATTTTGCAAAATATATGTTTTACTTCCATGTAAAACTCCTAATTTACCTTTTGCAATTGAGGCTGCATGTTTTTTATTAAGTCCTTTCCCAGCTGCTTCTACACCAATCATTTTAACGTTTACATCATTTAAAAATGGGTAAAAAAGCCCCATAGCATTTGAACCTCCACCAACACATGCAATTAAAACGTTAGGTAATCTTCCTTCGGCTTTTTTTATTTGTTCTTTAGTTTCTTGTCCTATAACTGATTGAAAATCTCTAACCATTTCAGGGTAGGGATGAGGTCCTGCTACGCTTCCAATAATATAAAAAGTGTCATTAACATTTGTTACCCAATCTCTTAAAGCTTCATTCATTGCATCTTTTAAAGTTTTAGAACCACTTTTTACTTTTTCTACTTTAGCTCCTAAAAGTCTCATTCTAAAAACATTTGGTTTTTGTCTTTCATAATCGATTTCACCCATATAAATAATGCAGGGTAAATCAAAAAGGGCACATACTGTAGCAGTTGCAACACCATGTTGACCTGCGCCTGTTTCAGCAATTATTCTTTTTTTACCCATACTTTTTGCAAGGAGTATTTGACCAAGAGTGTTATTTATTTTATGTGCACCCGTATGATTTAATTCATCCCTTTTAAAATAAATTTTTGGCCCTTTTAGTGTTTTTGATAAATTCTCAGCAAAATATAAGGGCGAAGGCCTTCCTACGTAATCTTTTAGGTATTTTTTAAAATCATTTATAAATGTTTTTTTCTTTTTTATTTTTTTATAAGCTTTTTCAACATCTAAAATAAGAGGAACAAGTGTTTCTGCGACAAATCTTCCGCCATATTTTCCATAACGTCCATTAGAGTCAGGACCTGATTTATAAGTATTTCTTTTCATAATTATAATTTATCCGCTAAATTTAAAAAATTATTAATTTTTTTTATATTTTTTTTCCCTGGAGAACTTTCAAGACTAGAGGAAATATCAACAAATTTAATGTTTGAAATTTTTACAGCTTCTTCTAAATTTTCAATATCGATTGCTCCCGATAAAATTAATGATTTTTTGTTTTTAATATTTTTTAAAAATCCCCAATTTAATTTGTTAGTTTTTTTTTTTAAATTCAATTTATTTTTTGTTACTATTTTAGAATCTATCAAAATATAGTCGCAAATATTTTTAAAAATATTAATTTTTTTAATATCATTTTGATTTGAAATTGTTATAGCTTTAATAATTTTTATTTTTTTTATCTTTTTTATCTTTTTTAGAAAATCTAATGTTTCAGTACCATGAAATTGTAAATAATCTAATTTAACATTTTCTATAATTTTTTTTATTTCTGATATTTTCATATTTGCACAAACACCTACCTTTAAAATTTTTTTTCCAGCATAAACTGATAATTTTTGTGCTGTTTCTATATTAATAGATCTTGGAGATTTTTTATAGAACATAAGTCCAATCATTTTTGCTTTTCCATTTATTGATTCTTTGACTTGCTTAATTGTTTTTAAGCCACATATTTTTACTTTAATTGTCATTATTTTTTTATTAAATACTCTTTTATTTCTTCATTAATTAATGTAAGAGTTTTTTTTGGATTTTTAGATTTTATTATAGGTCTACCAATAATAATGTAGGTAGCTCCTTTTTTAATTGCTGTTTTAGGATCAAGAAATCTTTTATGCTCATTTTTCCTATTTTGTTTTGATCTTATTCCAGGAACAAATATTTCAATATTTTTCCTTTTTAATTTACTTATAATTTCTAGATCTTTCGGCGCTAATATTAAGCCATGAACATTATTTTTTAATGCATTATTTATTAGTTTTTTAATTTCATTTTTGAGAGGAATATTAATACCAATTTTTTTAATACTGCTTTTATCAAGATGTGATAATATTGATACTGATAAAATTTTTGTATATTTTGATCCTTTAACTGCAGCTTTAATCATTTCATTGCCTCCTAAGCTATGAACGCTTAAATAATTAGGTTTAAATAGATTAATAGCTTTAACGGCTTTATAAACTGTTGTAGGAATATCGTGAAATTTTAAATCAAGAAAGATAGGTAATTTAAACTTTTTAAATTTTTTTATAATTTCTGGCCCATGAGAAGAAAATATTTCTTTTCCTATTTTAATACCAGCTAGATCTTTATGAAGAAGACTTGTTATTTTTATCGCTTCATTAATTTTGTTAGTGTCTAATGCTAAAAAAACCCTTTTAAATTTTTGTTTTAACAAATTATTAGATTATTTTGAGTTTAATTTTTTAAATAAAATTTTACCCATTCTAAATTTTGGATGTGTTTTTTCACCAATTTCAATATTTTTACCATTTTGTGGGTTTAATCCCACTCTTTTTTCTCGATTTTTAGTATAAAAAACTCCAAATCCTCTAATTTCAATTCTTTTTTTGTTTGTTAGCGCTGTAGTTATTTCTTTAAAAAAAACATCGATAATTTTTTCAATTTCTGAAAATTTATATTTGTTATTTTTTTCTAAAATTATTTTTACTAAATCTGATTTATTCATAATTATTTATTTTTTTTTATTTTTTTTTATTTTTTTTTTATTTTTTTTTACTTTTTCACCTAATATTTTTCCAAGCGCTGCTCCACTATCCACAGAACCAAATTCTTTTTTTATTTTTTTTTGTTCTTTACTTTCAATATTTTTTATTGATAGAGATAAAATTTTATTTTCATTGTCTATTTCTTTAATCATTGCATCTAACTTTTCATTAGCAGCAAATCTTCTTGGATTTTGTTCAGATTCTTCTATTGATAAATCTTCTTTTTTAATAAATCCATCTAAATTGTTTTTTAATTTTACTTTTACACCCTCAGATTTTACATGTATTACAGAACATGTTACTACACTTTTAAGTTTTATTGTTTTAATTTTTTCCTTAAAAGGGCCATCAGTTAACTGTTTAATGCCAAGCGAAATTCTGCATTTTTCTTTATTAACATCAAGAATTTTTGTCTTAATTTTATCTCCTCTTTTAAATTTTGATATTGATTTATCATTCCATTCCCATTCAAGGTCAGAAACATGAACCATTCCGTCTAAATCATCATTTATATTAATAAATATTCCATACTCAGCGATATTGCCAACTTTTCCTTCAACCATTTCTCCTTTTTTATATTTTTTTACGTAATCTTCCCATGGGTTTGCATCATCTTGCTTCATTCTAAAACTAAGTTTTCTTTTTTTTGTATCTAGTTCAAGAATTGATACATCAACTTTTTGTTCTAAAGATACAATATCTTTTGGATTATTTTTTTTTTTATCCCATGTCATTTCAGATATATGAATTAGACCTTCTATACCATCTGCTAATTCTATGAAAGCTCCATAGTCTGTAAGTTTTTTGATTACTCCTGGATATAACTTTCCAACTTTATATTTTTTTTCTATATTATCCCAAGGGTCATCTGAAAGTTGTTTAATTCCTAAAGATACTTTTTTTGTTTCTTTATTAAATTTTATTACTTTTACTTTTAATTTTTGCCCAATTTTTAAAAAATCTCTTGGATGATTTATTCTTTTCCAAGAAATATCAGTTAAATGTATAAGACCATCACAAGAACCAAGATCAATAAACGCTCCATAATCAGTAATATTTTTAATTACACCCTCTACTACTTTTCCTTCTTTAAAATCTTTTTCTAAATTAGCTCTTGATTTTCCAAGACCTTCTTCTAAAAAAGATTTTCTAGAAATTACAATATTTCCTCTATCCCTATCAATTTTTATAACTTTAAAAGATTGTGGAACTCCTATTAAATGATTAATGTCTTTCACTGGTTTAACATCAACTTGACTTCCAGGTAAAAAAGTAATAACACCACTTACGTCAACTGTATAACCACCTTTTACCTTTCCATAAATTTTGCCTTCTAATGTGACATTTTTATCCTGAGCTTTTTCAAATTCATCAAAAGATTCCTCTTTTCTTGCCTTTTCTCTGCTTATGACTGCTTCACCGTTTTTATCTTCTAATCTTTCTACATAAACGTCAATTTTGTCTCCAACCTTTACTTCTTTTTCTTTATCACAAAATTGTATCTCATCTAATGATATTCTTCCTTCGCTTTTTAAACCAATGTCTATTAATGCGTGATTATTGTTAATTGATATAATCTTTCCACTAACAACAGCTCCTTCAAAATTTTTAAGTTTTTTTAGTGATTGATCTAATAAATCTTCAAAATTTTCAGTATTTTCAGACATTATTATTATAATCTATAGACTGTAGAACTTTTATTTTGTTTTCAAAGCTTTTTTTATTTTATTTTTGCACCAATATTATTCATTAAATTTACAAAATTTGGAAAACTTGTTTTTATACAATTTCCATCATCAATTTTTATAGTTTTTTTTGCAGCTGTCCCCATTATTAAAAAAGACATAGCAATTCTATGGTCAAAATAAGTTTTTATTTTAGAATTTCCATAGATGTCATTCTTTTTTCCTTTAATTATAAGACCGTCTCCCTTTTTTTTAACTTGTGCTTTGCAAGCTAACAAGCCTTTATAAATAGAATTAATTCTATCGCTTTCTTTATATCTTAATTCTTTTCCTCCAGAAAAAGAAGAATTTCCAGATGCAAATGAAGCCAGCACAGAGAATATAGGTATTTCATCAATCATTCCTGTAACAGTTTCTTTCTTTAAATGAATGCCTTTTAATTTACTACTTTTAAAGGTAATATCAGCAACATCTTCATTTGATTTTTTTTTCTTATTTGAAAAACATATATTTGCATTCATTTGTTTTAAAACTTTAAAAAAAGTATTTCTAGTTTTATTTATATTTACATTTTTAATTTTTAGTTGTGAATTTTGATTTAATAATGCCGCTGCACCTACAATTGCAGCTGAGGACGTATCTCCACATATATTTATATTTGTACCAATGAGATCTTTTTGTCCTTGTAATTCAATTAAATTTCTTTTCTTTTCTTTTTTTATATTTATTTTAGCCCCAAATAATTTTAGTAGTATTTCTGTATGATTACGGGTAAGTATATTTTCAATAACCGTTGTTATTCCTGGAGTTCCAAGTGAGGCAAATAAAATACATGATTTTACTTGTGCTGATGGTATAGGCAAAACATATTTAATTGGTAAGGTTTCACTGACTCCTCTTAAAGTTATTGGTAATTTATTATTATTTGATTTAATTTCTGCACCCATTTTTATTAGCGGATCAATAATTCTATCCATGGGTCTTTTATTTAAACTTTTGTCTCCAGTAATTTTTGTAGCAAAATCTTGGTTAGATAAAATTCCCATCATTAAACGAGTAGCTGTACCGGAATTACCCATATGCAGGATATTATTTGTTTTTTTTAAACCATTTATACCATTTCCCTTAATAATAACCTTTTCTTTTTTTACTATTATATTTACTCCTAAAAGTTTTAGATTTTTAATTAAATCTAAAATATCTTCAGAAAAAGATAATCCATAGATTTCAGATGTTCCTATTGCTACAGAAGAAAGAATTAGCGCTCTTTGAGATATTGATTTATCTCCAGGAATGGTTATAGTTCCATTGATTGAATTTGTTTTATGTGATAATAAAGATTTCAAATTTAAAATTTTTTTTTATATATTTTATAAATATATGTTTACTAATTTTTAATTTTAAATTAGAAATAATTTAAATGTTTTAAAAAAAATAGGTTAAAAAAAATGGTTGATATATCTTGGGGAAAAAAAAGAGTTTGTTCGTGTGGAAAAATTAGATTTTATGATCTCAATAAAAAGAAAATTGAATGTCCGGAATGTGGCGAAATTATAGACATTAGTTTTTTAGAAACCTCTACAGTGGATAAAGGTTTTTTAAACAAAGACAAGACTGCAGATAGCCCACCACCAAAAAAAGAAAAAGAAGTTGAGAAAGAAAATAAAGACGTAGAAAAAGAAAAAAGTTTCGATATTGATGATACTTCAAAAATGCCTGTTAAAGAAATTATAGGCGATACTTCTGGAAAAAATCCTACCAATATAAAAGAAGAAGAATAGCGCTATTACTTGTGTTTTCCCTTTAGATCTTTTTTAAAATCTTCATGATCACCAAATACAATATGATGTTTGCTTTTTACAATATATTTTTCTAGTAATGGCAAAAATGGAAGAGGTAACAATCCTCCAATAAATATTCCTAAAGCAGCATCTTTTAAATCTGGATCAAATATTGCTGCAATGTAAGCAGAAAGTGCATGAGCAATAACTACACCAATTATACCAGCAATAACTCCGTTAGAAATTATTTTTAAAAATCTATTAATACTAAGACCAGTATAAAATCCTAAGATCATAATACAAATATGGACTGAACCAAAAACAAATCCCTTTAATAAAAATTTATCTTGTAGAAAAGAAATATTTCCAATTAACGTTTCCA
>CAZEYC010000016.1:0-10366 GCA_964516965.1 uncultured Alphaproteobacteria bacterium
TAGATATTTTAAAATTATCTAAAGGTATGATGCCTCTTTTTTCTGGGTTGATCCAATATATATTTGAATCATTGTAGTTTTCAGACATGGGAAAAATTCCCATAGCATATGCTTTTAGAATTGTTTCTTCACTAAAATCCATTTAATTATTAATAGAAAGAAATTTTTCTAGCCAATTAATATGATATTTTCCAGTAAGATAATCTCGATTATTCAATATTTTTAAATGCAAAGGAATATTTGTCTTAATTCCGTTTATCACATACTCAATCAAACATCTCTTTAATCTTAATATAGCTTCGTTTCTATTTCTTGAATAAATAATAATTTTTGAAACTAAATTATCATAGTGGTGTGGAACTATACATCCTGCATATAAAGCTGAGTCAACTCTTACTCCAGGTCCGCCAGGAGCATGATACTCTTTTATTCTACCTGGTGAGGGAATAAAAGTTAATGGATCTTCGGCATTAATTCTGCATTGAATAGAATGTCCTCCATTTTTCACATCTTTTTGATCAAAACTAATTTTTTGACCTGCAGCAATTTTAATTTGTTGTTTAACTAAATCTATCCCAGTTACTCTTTCAGTTATTGTATGTTCAATTTGAACTCTAGTATTCATTTCCATAAAATAAAATTTTCCATTTTTATATAGCAATTCAACAGTTCCAAGATTTTCATAGCCTATTTTTTTTAATGTTTTAACAACAAGATTACAAATTTTCTTTCTTTCTTTATCTGATAGTGTAGGTGAGGGCGTTTCTTCTATAATTTTTTGTCTATTTCTTTGTATTGAACAATCCCTTTCTCCTAAATGAACTACTTTACCTTGTTTATCAGCAATAATTTGTATTTCAATATGTTTTGGATTGTCAAAAAATTTTTCAATATATAAATTTTCATCACCAAAAGAATTTTTTACTTCTTGTTTTACTAAAGAATATGCTTCAATTAATTCTTTTTCATTTTTTACAACACGAATTCCCTTACCTCCTCCACCAGAACCAGCTTTAACTATTAGAGGATAACCAATTTTTTTTGCTATTTTTTTTGCTTCGTCAATATTTTTAAGATACTTTTTAGAACCTGGTATAACATGCAACCCATTTTTTTCCATTAAGTTTTTAGCAGCCATTTTATCTCCAAAAATTTTAATTTGATCGCTTGTTGGTCCAATGAATGTTAATTTATGTTTTTTAACCATTGCAGCAAAATCTGCATTTTCAGATAAAAAACCTGCTCCAGGATGTATAGCGTCTGAGTTAGAAATTTCTGCAGCTGCTAATATTGCTGCTGTATTTAAATAACTTTTTTTAATTGGCGGTTCACCGATGCATATAGCTTCATCTGCTAGTCTTACATGCATTGACTCTGAATCAATTGTCGAATAAATTGCTACTGTTTTTATACCAAGATCTCTACAGGTTCTAACAATTCTTAAAGCAATTTCTCCACGATTTGCAATTAAAATTTTTTTAAACATTTTAGATTATATTATTTTATTACAATTAAAGGTTGACCATATTCAACTGGCTCTGAGTCATTTACAAGTATTTTTTCAATCTTTCCAGACTTTTCCGCTTTTATTGCATTAAATGTTTTCATAGCTTCTATTATTAAAACTGTATCTCCTTTTTTTATTAATTGATTTTGTTTTACAAATGGTTTAGACCCAGGTTCAGGAGATAAATAAACTGTTCCTACCATTGGAGACAACATAGCGTTTTGATGATCAATTTTAACTCTCTTTATTTCATTAGATTTAGTATTTGTTTTTTTTCTTTCATTATCAATAAAACTATTTTCTTTTAAAACTTTAGTTAATTCTTTAACTGCATTTATTAGTTCTTTAATTAAATTTTTATCGTTTATATTTTTTTTAATCATTTTTATTTTTAAGAAAGTTTTTAATTGCTTTTATTCCCAATATATAGCTATAAGCACCAAACCCAAAAACAACTCCATCAGCAACTTCTGATATATATGATTTTTTTCTAAATTCTTCTCTTTTATGTATGTTTGATAAATGCACTTCAACTATAGGAATTTTTTTAAGTGCTTTTAAAGCATCCATAATTGCAATAGAAGTATGTGTATATGCCCCAGCATTTATAATTAAACCATTAAATTTGTCATCAATGCAGCTTTGTATCCAAGAAATCAATTCTGACTCATCATTACTTTGTTTAAAAGTAATTAATAAGTTATTGTCTTTACTATATTTTTTTACTTCTTTTTCTATATCTTTGAGTGTTTTTTTTCCGTAAATTTCTAACTCACGTTTTCCCAATAAATTTAAATTAGGACCATTTATTACGATGATTTTTTTCATTATTTATATTTTTTATTATAAATAAAGTTTAGATTTTACCTAAATAATATATTTTGTTATTTTTTAATTATACTTTCTAGATTATCTAATTTATTCCATTCTACAGAATTTTTTTTAACAATTTTCTTTGCTTTTTTTATAAAATTTAACGCTCTAACATCATCGCCTTTTAAGTATGCAGAATACGCTGAAGCATATCTAGACTTTGACATTTCATTATTTCTTCCATAAGCAACAGAAAGAAGATACCATAATTTTTCATTTTGATTTTCAACTATACTTGCTTTTTTTAGGTTTTTAATAGCATTTAAAAGATTGTTAGGAGATTCTTCATTGATTTGGGCTTGTGATAATTCTATCAACATCAAACTATCATCTGGTTTTATTTTAATTGCTTTTAAATAATTATTTATACTTTCCTTAATATAACCATTATCTCTAAGCATTTGTGCTTTTAATTCGTAAAAATACGGGTTGTTTGGATATTTTTTTATTAATTTATTAATTAAAAAATTTCCTTCTTTTAAATTCAATAATTTATAGTTTGCTATGGCAAGAGCATAATCTTTTTGATCTTGATCAAAATATTCTGAATCATTTATTATTTTTATTGTATTTTCTGGATTTATAAATCCATATAATTTTGCTTGAATAAATTTATATTCTTTAATTTCTTGAATTGAATTTTTGGGTTCATTACAATTTTCTCCTTTAGCAGCCATTTGTGCGTCAAAAATTCTTTTTCCAGTTACAGGGTGAGATCTCATATATTCATCTTGCATTCCTAGTGTTTCTTGTGATTGTAAAAATTCCAAGAAAGAAATAATTCCGCAAATTGATTTATTTGAATCTTTCAAAAATCTAAATCCAGATTGATCTGCTGATCCTTCTTGAGCTCTAGAAAAATTTAAAAAAGATCTTTGTGATAGTGTTTGTGCACCTCCGCCAATAGCTGCGAGAGCATCAGAATCTCCTGTAGCTAAAGTTGCAGCCCCCCCTAAAATTATTCCTACTATACTAATTATTCTTGCTTTTCCTAATTGTTCATAAATTCTAACATGGTGTTTCCCAGTTATATGCCCTAATTCATGTGCTAATACTCCTTCAAGCTCATTAGGGCTTTTTGAATTTGAAATTAATCCAGAAAATATAAATATTTTTTGTCCTGGAGTGACAAATGCGTTAGCGTTATTATCATTTATTATAATAATCTTTAATTTTTCTGAATTTTGATTTGCAGCTTTAGCTATAGGGGATACTAATTTTTTAACAACACTTTCAATTTCAGAGTCTCTTATTATAAATGAATAAGACTTAGAAATAATTGAAAAACAAATTAATAATAACAATAGGATTTTTTTCATATAGATTAATTATATATTTTTTTACTATTTTATTTAATAATTTTATATGAAGAATTTTGTTTCAAAAAGAGGCCAGGTTTCAAATTTTATTGTGATGGATCTATTTGAAAAGGCTAATAATATAAGTAAACAAGGTAGAAAAATTTTTCATTTTGAGGCTGGTCAACCTACTGCAAAATTACCGAAAAGAGTTTTTAAAGAAGCAATTAACAAAATTAAAACAACTAATGTAAGTTATACAAATCCTTTAGGTATGGATTTGTTAAAAAATAAAATAAGTAAATTTTATTTAGAAAAATATAAAGTTAAAATAGATCAAAAAAAGATAATAATAACTTTTGGATCTTCAGCAGCTTTTATTCTAGCTTTTTTAAGTTCATTTGATAAAGGTGATAGCATCGGCATTACTGTTCCCAATTATCCGGCTTATAAAAATATGGTTCAAGCTTTCGATTTAAAACCAAAACCTATTTTTTGTAATTCAAAAAATAATTTTGATATGAATTTTAAAAATATTTGTAATTATAAGAATATAAAAGGTTTGCTTATTTCCAATCCTTTGAACCCAACAGGTTCGATTCTTAATATAAATGAACTTAGAAAAATTTCTAGTTTTTGCAAAAAAAATAGAGTACGAATTATTTCAGATGAAATTTACCATGGGATAAATTTTGTAGGCGATGACCATTCACTTATAGAATTTAATAAAGATGCTATAATTATAAATAGTTTTTCCAAATATTTTTTAATGACTGGATGGAGAGTAGGATGGGTTATTTGTCCTGACGACTTATTTGAATCAATGAAAAATTTAGCACCTAATTTGTTTGTTGCTCCTCCAACAATTTCTCAATATGTAGCTTTATCTGTTTTAGATGAAGGAAGGTATTTAAAGAAAATTGTTCAGGGCTACAAGGATAATATGGAACTATTATTTTATTCATTGCCTAAACTAGGCATAAAACCAGTTTTAAAACCATCAGGGAGTTTTTATTTATATGCCGATGTGGCTTCTATAACTAAAGATAGTAAAAAATTTTGTAATGATTTATTAACGAAACATGGAATTGTTTTAACCCCAGGGATTGATTTTGATTCTTACGAAGGAAATAAATATGTTCGTTTTTGTTATTCTTATCCAAGGGAACATATTGTTGCAGGTATTAAGAAATTAAATAGAATTTCCTTTTGAAATTATTTTCTTATTTTTGCTATTTTGGTTTTTTTGCCTATAAACTTGTAAATTTGAAAGAACAAATTTCACATATAGTCGGGTTTCTTTTATAGGAATTTTTTCTATCCAACTAACTGGATCAATATTTGATTTTCTTGGATCTCCATATTTTTTTATCCATCTATTAATTTTTCTTGTCCCTGCATTGTATCCTACTAAAGCTAATAAATATGATTCATATTCTTTATTAAGAGAATTTAAATAATACGAACCTAATAATACGTTGTATCTAGGATCACTATTCAATCTACTTTTTGAGTATTTGACTTTTAATTTTTTAGATATTTTTTTTCCTGTGGCTGGCATTATTTGCATTAAGCCTCTAGCTCCTGCATGACTTTTAGCATTAGTATCAAACAAACTTTCTTGTCTAATTACTGCGTAAACCAATTCTTTTTCTACACCTTTAAAGATTTTGTAATTTATAGATGGGTACCCAAAATGATAAAGATAAATATTATTTTTCATAGCTATTCTTGAAGCTTTTATTGCCAAGTCGGGTCTTTTATATTTTTCTGCTAATCTTGCAACAAGTTGAAACTCACCAGGGGTTTTGCAATTGTAAATTAATTTAGTTACAAAAATTTTTGCAATTTTCTTTTGGCCATATAAAAGAACATACTCGCTTGCTTTATATAAATCGGTTTTAATAAGATTAAGATCTTCTTTATTTATGAGATTTTTTCCATATAAATCCTCATTATCTATTAAATTTATATTTTTCTTAATTTCTTCAAAGCTTAATTGACCATAAAACGTTGTAACTTCTTTTGACGATATCTCATACCACATGTTAGCTTTTTCTTTATCTTTTATTTTATCATATGACCTTGCTACCCAATACGCAGATTTTGTTTTCTCACCAATATGAGTTGTATTTTCATATGAATTTAAAAAATGATTAATTACTAGATTAATATCTAAATTAAGAAATTCATAAGCTATCCATCCTGCCATCCATTCAGCTTCAGATAGATATATTTTAGACTTAGAACCAAAATCTTTTGCTAATTTATAAGCTTTTTTATATTTTTTTCTTTCTAATAAGTTTCTTATTAAAATAGAGACTTCATACCACCATTTTTTTTCATATTTTAATTCATTTGGCAAAGGATCAATAAGTTCTATTGCTGTGTCATATAAACGACTTTTTCTTCTCCATCTTAGTCTTTCATAAATCAAACCTTCATCGTTAATCAAATTATTAGGAATGTTGGACACAGCATAATCTGCATTTCCTGCTCTTCTTCTTAAAATAATTCTTGCACTATATAAACTTCTATAATTCTTATTAATTAATGGCAACATTCTCCTAGCCTCATAAGTTCTACCTTCCCATGTTAATTTCTCAATTCTTTTTAGATGATCTTTTTTTGTTAAAATTGATTTATTTTTTTTATAAAAATATTTACTTTGCGATCTTGTAAATCTTCTATTTATCCAAATATCAGATGCTTGTTTTTTTATGCTTTCTATACCATTTACTTTTTTTAAAGCATCTATGTAATTTGTTGCACCTTTAGTTGTTAATGGAGGATTTTTTTTAAAATAATTTATAATTTTGTTTTCATCCCAATCGCTTCCAATAAACAATTCATTTTTTTTTCTTAAATATACTTTGTCAGGCCATCTAGGATTATTTTCAATAAATTTTTTTGTCTTTAAAAAAAGTTTTGGATCTTTATTATCTCTTAGAAAATACCACTCGACTAATTTATTTAAAGCAGAATTTTTTTTTGATGAATTAAAGGCTTTTTTCCATTCTTTTTTTTTAATCAGGTCGTAAGTCGGTTTTATTTCTTTAAATTCTTTTTTTAGAACTATATTCTCTCTAAAATTTCTTTTTTTCTTTATAATTTCATTATTTTTTATAACTTTTTCTTTAATTTTATTAATTTCTTCTAATGAGAAATTTTTTGCATTTAATGGATTTAAGGTGCAAAAAAATAGTGATAAAAATATTAAAATATTTTTAAGCATTTTTCTTATCATTTTTTTAATTGTTTTTATACTAATAGAAACTAAATAAAATTCTATTATTTAGATTTTTTTAATTTTTTATGTTTAAAGGATCAATAACTGCATTAATAACACCATTCAAAAATGGTGAAATAGATGAAAAATCTTTTCAAGATTTTGTTGAATGGCAAATAAAACAAGGCACACATGGGCTTGTACCTTCAGGGACAACAGGGGAATCTCCAACTTTAAACCATAAAGAACATGAAAGAATTATTGATTTATGTATTGAAGCTGCGAATAAAAGAATCCCTGTAATTGCAGGAACAGGATCTAATTCGACTGATGAAGCGATAAGTTTAACTAAATATGCTCAAGATTCTGGTGCAGAGGGAGCTCTTATAGTTACTCCATATTATAATAAACCAACTCAAGAGGGATTGTTTGCACATTATAAAGCTATCAATGATAATTGTGATATACCCATAATAATATACAACATACCTGGTAGAAGCGTTGTTGATATTGATATAAATACAATGGAAAGGTTGTCTAAATTAAAAAATATTGTCGGAGTTAAAGATGCAACTAATGATCTTTCTAGACCTTTATTAACTTTAAACAGAATAGGAAAAAATTTTTGTCAATTATCTGGTGAGGATGCAACTGTATTACCATTCTTATCTCAGGGCGGGCAAGGTTGTATTTCAGTAACAGCAAATATAGCTCCAAATGCATGTGCAAATCTTCATAATGCTTGGCAAAAAAGCAATTTTAAGAAAGTTGAAGTTATAAATTCATATCTTTCTCCTTTGCATAACGCTCTTTTTTTAGAAAGTAGCCCAGGTCCAGTAAAATATGCTGCATCAATTATGAATATTTGTTCAAGAGAAATCAGACTTCCATTAGTTGAAGTTTCAAATAATACAAAAATAATAATTAAATCCATTTTGAACAAATTAAAAATCAAATCTTTTAAAAAGTATTAAATGTTAAAAAAAAAAAGATCTAATGCTATAGCTCTAAACAGGAGAGCCACTTACGATTATAAGATTGGTGATAAATTTGAGGCTGGAATAGTTTTAAAAGGTAGTGAGGTTAAATCATTGAGAAAAAATAGAGCTGACATATCACATGCTTTTATAAATCAAGAAAACGGAGAAATTTATTTAAAAAATTCTAGCATTCCAAAATATTTAGCTTCTGGCTTGCTAAGTCATGAAACTGATAGAGAACGTAAACTATTATTAAAAAAAAAAGAAATAAAAAAAATATTAGGCAATTTAAATAGACGAGGAATGGCATTGGTGCCACTAAAAATTTATTTTTCAAATAAAGGTTTTGCCAAATTACTTTTAGCAGTAGCGGAAGGTAAAAAGAAATATGATAAAAGACAGTCAAAAAAAGAAAAAGAATGGAATAGAGAAAAGAAAAAATATTAATTATTAAATAATAAAAAAATTGATTTATATAGGTATAGGTTCAAATTTATTAGGATTAAAAAAAGAAACCCCAATACAGAATTGTAAAAAAGCAATTCTTCTTATAAAAAAGAAAATAAAGATTGTTTCAGTGTCCTCTTGGTATGAAAGTGAACCGATACCAATTTCAAATCATCCATGGTATATCAATGCCGTAATTGAAATTAATACAAAAAAAAAACCAATTGAGTTACTAAATTTTCTTTTACGAATAGAAAAAAGATTTGGTAGAACAAGAAAAAAAAAAAATGAATCAAGAATAATTGATTTGGATATTTTAGATTATAAAAACATACCAATTAATTATAAAAATAAACTAGTTATACCTCATCCGCGAATGCATAAAAGGGCTTTTGTTTTACTTCCACTTAAAGAAATTAACTCTAAATGGAAGCATCCAATAAGTAAGATTACTATATCTAAATTAATTAATAATTTAGAAAAAAAACAAAAAATAAAGAAAATAAAATAAAAACTAGTTGATCAATAATTTTTTTTAATTATATTAGTTTTAATTTTATTTTTAAAAAAATGGCAAGAGTTACTATAGAAGATTGTATAAAAAAGATTTCAAATCCTTTCGACCTCGTTTTATTCGCAACACAAAGAGCAAAAGAATTACAACAAGGAGAATCTTCTGAATTAAACAAAAATAATGACAAAGATTCAGTTATAGCGTTGAGGGAAATTGCAAAAGATAAAGTATCTTTAGCAACTTTAAAAAGTGATTTAATAAAATCTTTCCAAAAAAACTTGAATTTACTAGAGGATTTGGAAGATAACACAAAAAAATAAAAAAAATCATTAAAATTCTAACATTCTAAAAAATTAGTTAATTTTTATAAATTATCTTTAAGATAAGATTATTGATTAATTTAAAATAAAATTAAAATTATTATTTATAAGAATAATGAATAAACAAATTGAACTCGTTGATAAAATAAAGAATTATTTTCCAAAGGTAAATGTTGAAAATGTAAATAAAGCATATAACTTTGGTTTAAAAGCGCATGGCAATCAAATAAGAGCTTCTGGGGACCCTTTTTTTTCACATCCATTCGAAGTTGCCAGCATATTGGCTAAAATGAAGCTTGATGAAAACTCTATTATTACCGGATTATTACATGATGTTATAGAAGATACTCTTGCAACAAAAAACGATATAGAAAAAAAATTTGGTAAAGAAGTAGCCAATTTAGTTGATGGTGTAACCAAATTATCAAGAATAACTTTACAAAAAACAAATAAAATTCAACATATAGAAAATTTTAGAAAATTTATACTTGCCATATCAGAAGATATTAGAGTCTTGTTTGTTAAACTTGCAGATAGACTTCATAATATGAGAACTTTACAATTTTTAAAGGACATTGAAAAAAGATCAAAAATTGCAAATGAAACATTAGAAATTTTTGCACCATTAGCAGAAAGAATAGGGGTTAATGAAATCAAGGAAGAATTAGAAGATCTTGCTTTTTCTGAATTAAATAAAAATGTTAGGTTGACAATTATTAAAAGAATAAATTTTCTACGCTTACAAGGAAAAAATAATATTAAATTAATAAAGCAAAAATTAAAAGAAAATTTAAAAGAAATCAAATTAGATTGTGAAATTATAGGTCGTGAAAAAAGACCTTATTCTATATGGAAAAAAATGCAGAAAAAAAATATAAGTTTTGAGCAATTGTCAGATATTATGGCTTTTAAGATTGTTGTTGATAATGTTGATAAGTGTTATTTAGTTCTTAAAGCAATACATTTAAATTACCCAATTATCCCTGGCAGATTTAAAGATTATATAAGTTTACCAAAACCAAACGGCTATAGATCAATTCACACATCGGTTTTTGGGCCAACAAAACAAAAAATTGAAATTCAAATTAAAACCAAACAAATGGATGAAATAGCAGAATTAGGAGTTGCTGCTCATTGGCAATATAAAAATAATATTAATATTCAAGAAGGAAAAAAATATAAATGGATAAGAGAATTA
>CAZEYC010000017.1:0-10340 GCA_964516965.1 uncultured Alphaproteobacteria bacterium
AAGCATGGTAACATGTGAAGCTAACTAGTACTAATAGCTCAAAATCTTGATTTTTTAGCGTGTAGAAAAAAAATTCGTTGAATTTTCTTATATTTTAAATTAAATTATTATTTCCGGTGGTTTTAGCGGGAAGCCCCCACCCGATTCCATACCGAACTCGGTCGTGAAACTTCCCAGCGCCGATGGTACTTCGTCTTAAGACGCGGAAGAGTAGGACGCTGCCGGTTTTTTTTTTTTCATTTTAATGTTAAAATCAAAAAACTTTAAATTTTTCAATAAAAAACAATTAAAAAGAATTATTTGCATAGGTTTTGGAAAGCAGATAATAGATGTTAAAAAATTTTGTATTAATAATTTCATAAAGTTTGAGTGGTATACAGGATCTAGGCAGTTTAATAATAGTAATAAATATGAAATCAAAAAAAAAGAAGAACTAAAAAAGTTAAGAATTTACCCAAAGATTGTAAAGAATTTAAATAATTTAACTAATCCTAAAGATGAAACATTAGTTATATCGATAGGAAGTCCTTTTATTATAGATAAAAGATTTATTAAAAAATTTTTTGGTAAAGTTATTAATCACCATGCTTCTCCACTACCAGAATTAAGAGGAGGAGGAGAATTTTCTTGGGTGATTTTATCAAATAGTAAAAAAGGAGCAATAACATTTCATCTCATAGATAAAGGAGTTGATACTGGTCCTATATTTTTTCAAAAAAAATTTACATTTCCAAAATTATTGAGATATCCATTAGATTATCAGGATTTTACATATATTAAGTTTAAAAACTCAATACATTTAGTTTTAAATAGAATAAATAGTGGTAAAAGTTTTAAACTTAATTATCAAAACCACGCTTTATCATCTTATTTTCCTAGATTAAATACAGATTTACAAGGATACATTGATTGGTCCTGGAAAGGCGAAGAAATAGAAAGATTTATTTTGGCTTTTTCTTATCCATATAATGGAGCATCGACGTTTATTCAAAAGAGATTGATTAGAATATATAATTGTATTTTTTTTAAAAAAAAAAAGTTTCAACATTCATTTAATTATGGTTTAGTTTTTAAGTATTTTAAAAATCATTTTTTTGTTATTTGTCTTGGCGGTTATTTAAAAATAAAAATATCAGATATAAAAAGTATAAAAAAAATAAAACTTGGAGATAAATTATATACACCACATCAAAAAATTCAGAAAGCAAGCGAAACTAGAATTAAGTATAACTTTAAAGGTTTAATTAAAAAAAAAAGTAGATAGCCCTTTCTATATTAAAAATAATTTATTATGTTAATATTTATAAGGACGCGGGGTGGAGCAGCCCGGTAGCTCGTCAGGCTCATAACCTGAAGGTCGTAGGTTCAAATCCTACCCCCGCTACCAATTTGAAAAAATCATGAATTTAGTGAAAAATTTTTTTTTTAATATACGTGTTTTTGATATTGTTTTTTTTGGATTTTTTTTAAGAGTTCTTTCTTTAATATTTTACGGCGCTCCAAAATTTGAAGATACAGAAATTTATTTACGAATTGGCAATGAGTTATTTAACAAAGGTTTAATTAGTTCCCATGTTCATATGCCAGGATATCCAGTATGGATGTATTTGTTGAATTATTTAACACAAAATCAGATTGGATACTTAATTGGAGATATTATAATTTCATCAATAACTATTTATATAATCTATCAATTAGCTCAAGTTATTTTTAAAGATGAATTAATTTCTAAAATTAGTGCTTTTATTTTTTCTATTTATCCTTTTTCAATATTTTATTCAATAAGTGGTTTAAGTGAAACTTTATATGTTTTTTTAATTCTTTCTTCTCTTTTATTATTTTACAAAAATTTTTTTTTCTTTGGTTCTGTAATAATTATTTTAAGTATTTATGTAAAAGGAATGTCTGATTATATTGCTCCAATTCTTATACTTATTTTTTCTTTTTTTATTTATAAAAATTCATTAAAAACAACTTTTAAATACATTCTTTTATATTTTTTTATATATTGCCTAATCCTATCCCCTTGGTGGATTCATAATTGGAATAAATATAATGATTTTGTAAGAACAGATTTAGCTTATGGATACCATATTTATTCTGGTAATAATATTATGAATGAATCAGGAGGTGGCATTGGAGGAGTAGATGTTGATCATAGTAAAATATTCGAGAGTAATCAAAATGATTTTGTTAAAAGTGATAAAATTTTCAAACAAGAAGCATATAAATATATTTTAGAAGACCCAATTCGGTTTTTGAAACAGTCTATAAAAAAGTTTTACAGGTTTTGGAGTTTTTATCCATATACAAAAGAATATAAAGGTTTTATGTATAGTATTATATCATTTATATCATTTGGTTTTGTATTTCTATTATCAATTTTTTTCTTATTACAAAATTTTAGAAATTATTTTTATAAAATAACACCTCTTTTAACATTATTAGTAGCTATTACTTCAATTTATACATTAACTATTGTTTCATTGAGATATCGTTATCCAATTGAACCTATATTGATTATTTTTGCTTCTTTTACTTTAAAAAAAGTATTTAAGTCTTATAAATTGTTATGAATTATATTTGCTATTTTTTTACCAGCATCAGAGTCATTAAATGAAAATAAGTAGTTTTTTAATAATTTTCTATAATATAATTTTTTTTCATATGCTTTTTTAATTTCTTCAGGTCTTTTTGATAAAATAGTTCTTAATTTTGTAACAGCTCCTTTTTCTGATAAATCAAAAAAGAAAACAGCTTTTTTTAAAAGATCTTTTATAGAATTTTTAAATGGTTGAGTAGGGCAATCAATTAAAATTATGGGTTTGTTTGTCATAAAACACCATGTAAAAGAACTAGATGCCTTAGTTGTTATCAATATTCTTGATTTTGAATAGAAATTTCTTGCATTTTCTTTTGTTTCTAAATAAAAAATATTTTTGTAATTTGAAATTATTTCTTTAACACAATCAGGATCAGAATACCTTTCTAAATTTGGGTATGGTTTATAAAAAAAATTTTGTTTTAGTTTAGATAATATTGTTTCTATTATAAATATGTCTTGTTTTGCACTTTGAGCATCAGAACATTCTAAATTACCAGCTACATCACCAACGTACCTATTTGAACCAATAAATAAGAAATCCATTTTATTTTTAAAAAAACTTTTCGGGTATTTTAAATATGATTCAGGAGTGCCAACTGGACACAATCGCGCAGTTTTAAATATATTTTTATTATTTATAGAGCAATATTCATGATTATATGAAAAAAGAAAATTCCCTTTAGAAGTTTCATCATTTGAATCGCTAGATGCAAAATTTGTGATTTCTTTTGCAATTCCATGTTGGCAAATAAAAGTTTTTATTTTTTTTTTCTCACATATTTTTTGTAAACACGTTGCATGAGGCCAGTGATATGTATTTGAGAGAATAGCTAATTTACTGTATGAATTATAATTATCAAGTTTTTCATTCCACCATTCATAACCTGCATCAAATTGTTGTATCCAATAGTAAATTCTTTTTATAATTGCTTCTAACACAATGTCTTTATTAGTTTTACATAGATTTTTTTTTAAAAAAACTTTTAAATGTGGAACTAATTCTTTTTTAACTTGGTTTTTTACTTTTTTTTTTAATTTTTTATTTTTAAAAAAATTTTTTAAATTTATATATTTAGGAAGGTAACCTTTTAATAATAAATAGTATAAGCTATCACTAATAAGTGGATTGTCGTAACAAATTAGTATTTTACCTTTATTGAAGAATGGTATTAATAATAAATTAAATTTTAAAATTAATTGTTTTATAAAAATATTTCTCGGTGAAAGTAAGAATTCATTAAAAAAATATTTTATTTTATGTAAATTATACTTTAAACCACTTTTTTTAATATTAATATTTTTATTCGAATTATATTTTATTATAATTTGTTTTTTCTTAGGTATAATTTCTGTCCACTCAAAATTTGTAGTTTTAGTAACTTCTTTAATTTCATTATTTTTTATAATTGCTATTTTTTTTTTATAGTCTTTATTTTTAAGAACATAAGCTTTTATAAAACAATTTTGAGAATCTTGAATAGCACTAAATATTGCTAATTTATATTTATTTAAAACTTTATTTTTTTTAATTATTGGTAATATTTCTTTTTCAAAATTCGACATTTTTTTTCTTATTTTTTCTGCCCCTTTAAGACCAAATCTATTTTCTAAAGTAAAAGCAGTTGGATATTTTTTATTTAGTAATATTTGTGGTGAATATGTGTAAATAGGTGTTTTTTTATTAATACCTTTTTTATAGGCGTATTCAATTTCTTTAATGTTATTAACCGCAAGCGCACTGCAATTTTTTTCTTTTATTTTCATATATTAATTTATAAATAATAATTTTTTAACAAAGATTAACAAAAAATAATTTGATTTTTTTTATAATCTATGGAAAATTCATACTATGAATATTAAATCATTATATGTTTTTTTTTTATAAAAGAAAAGTTATAACTATATAATGAAAACATTAATTGTTATTCCTGCCCGTTGGAAATCTTCAAGATTTTTAGGTAAGCCATTAGCTAAAATTAATGGCAAAGAAGTTATTAAATATGTTTGGGAAAAAGCAAAATTATCAAAAATAACTAAAGAAGTAATTGTAGCTACTGACGATAAAAGAATTAAAAACTTTTGTGATAAAGAAAATATTAAAGCATTAATGACTTCAAAAAATCATGAAACTGGGACTGATAGAATTTATGAAGTATCAAAAAAAATTAATTCAGATATTTATGTAAATTTGCAAGGTGATGAACCATTAATTAACCCAAAAAATATTGATAAGGTTGTCTTATGTCTGAAAAAGAATATTCCTAAAAAATTTGAAGTTTCCACTGGCTATTCAAAAGTTAAAGTTTTTAAAAAAACTTCAACTGTCTATTTATTAAAATCAAAAGAACATCAGGCTTGGTTTTTTTTTAGAGGTAAGAATTTAGGTGAGTTATATAAATTATACAAATCTTTTAAACCATTAAAACACATAGGATTGTATGCATATACAAAGAATGCACTTAAAAGATTCCATAAATATGAACGAAGTTCCACAGAAATTTCTGATAGTTTAGAACAAATGAGATTTATTGATAATAATGAAAAAATTATTTGCACAGAAGTAACCGATAGTAATTTTGCTGTTGATTATCCAAGTGATATAAAAAAAATAGAAAAATTAATAAAAAGTAATAAAAAGAACTCAAAATAGATAAATATAATTTTTGACTTAGATCTAGGAAAAAATATTGACATATATGAGATAAGACTTAATATTCATAATATGAATTTATAAATTCATAGTATGAATTTAAATTATGAAAGCCAATAAAACATATAAAAATATCAAGAATGTTACAGATAAAGAAATAACTATGAAGTTATTAGATAGTTTGGATAATAAGGATAATACAACGCAAAAATCTGCAGCACAAAGTCTTGGTATAGCTGTGGGTTTAGTTAATACTTACATTAAAAGATGTATTAAAAAAGGTTGGTTAAAAGTTAAAAATATACCAGCTCATAGATACGCCTATTATTTAACACCAAAAGGTTTTGCAAAAAAATCACAATTAGTATCAGAATACTTGTCTGATTCTCTTCAATTATTCAGAGAAGCTAAAAGCGAATACCAAAATATATTTGAAAAATGTAAAAATAAAAAATATAAACGAATTGCATTTATAGGCGATAGTGATTTAACAGAAGTAGCAATATTAGTAAAAGAAAATAATGATATCGCCATCGCTGGTATTGTTACAGAAAGTCAAAAAACTAATTTTCCATCTTTAAATTCTTACACTTTTGATGACTTACCAATAAATGTAGACGCTTATGTTTTAACCGAGATAAATCAGTTTCAAGAATATTATAAAAAAATAAAGAAAGTTGTTACTACACAGGAAATTTTAATTCCTAAATTTTTAAAATTATCTAAAGGAAAAAGAAATGAATAATTGGTATGTAGTGCAAACAGGCCCAGCAAAAGAATTTGTAGCTGCAAATAATTTAGCATCACAAAATTTTAATATTTATTTACCACAATTAAAAAGAAACATAACTAGATTTAATTGTAAACAAACCTCAGTAAAACCACTATTCCCTGGTTATTTATTTGTATTTATTGATTATCTTAAAGATAATTGGTCAAAAATTAATTATACCAGAGGTGTAAAAAAGCTTATTACATTGGGAAGAAATTTCTTACCAGTTTCCAGAGGTTTTGTTGATGAACTTAAAAAAAAAGAAATAGACGGTTATATTTGTTTATCTAAATTTGATAATTTTAAAAGAGGAGAGACTTGTTTAATAAAGAATGGAATATTTTTTAACAAACTATGTGTTATTGATAAAGTTTATGAGAACAATAAAATTCATATAATTTTTAATTTTTTAGGAAGGGAAATAAAATATTTGGTCTCAAGAGATGATCTTGAACCCAAATTTTAAAAAAAATTTTTTTTTAATGAATCTAGGTAAAGACCCTAGAGTGCGGTAGCTATGTCAAAAAAAATAAATTATTTTAATAACAAATATAAAAGTAATTTTAGTTTCTTAAATAATAAGAAAATTTTAATTACAGGCGGAACGGGATCTTTTGGTAGTGCATTTATTAAAAATGTTTTGCAAAAATCAAAACCGAATAGATTGGTAGTTTTTTCTAGAGATGAATACAAACAATTTAAATTAAAAAAAGAATTAGAGAGTTTTAGTAATTACAAAATTTTACGATTCTTTTTAGGCGATGTAAGAGATTTAGAGAGATTAAAAACTGCTATTAGAGATATAGATTTTATAGTTCACGCAGCGGCAATAAAACAAATAGATACTGCAGAATATAATCCTTTTGAATGTATTAAAACAAATATTATCGGTGCAGAAAATATAGTTAGAGCAGCTTTAAGTGCTCCTAATTTATTAAAAGTTATATCTCTTTCAACAGATAAAGCAGTTAATCCAATTAATTTATATGGAGCATCTAAATTAGCTGCAGATAAAATATTTATAGCTGCAAACCAATCTGCAAGAAAGAATGATACTAAGTTTTCAATTGTGCGTTATGGCAATGTTATTGCTTCTAGAGGTAGTATAATTCCTTATTTTTTAGATATGGGTAAAAATAAAAAACAAATTATTCACCTTACAGATAGTAGAATGACTAGATTTTGGATAAGTATTGAAGAAGCAGTTAATTTTGTTATATCATCTTTAGAAAATATGGTTGGTGGAGAAATATTTATTCCAAAAATACCTAGTATGAATGTTAATGATATATTAAAATCACTTGCTCCAAATAATCCAATAAAAATTATAGGAAAAAGGCCAGGTGAAAAAGTACATGAAACTTTATTATCAGAAGATGAGTCTGAAAATAGTTATGAATCAAATGACAGATTTGTGACATTTCCAAGTTTTATAGATTTTAAAAAAAGATATAAAAAAAAGTATATAAATTTAAAAAAAGTTGTTAAGGAATTTTCTTATACTAGTCAAAATAATTCTGACTGGATCAAAAAGAATCAAATCAAAGCAATAATAGAAAAAATAATATAAGAAATTAGATGAAGACAAAGCAATTTTCATATTATTTACCCTCATTTATAGGAAATTTTTTTCTTACATTATCTTTATTTTTATCTAAAAAAATATTAATTATTTTAATAAAGATAAATTTAGAACATTTAATGTTTTATATTTATGATTTATTTATACATGTTACAAAGACAAATAAAATAGGAGAAAAAAAAACAATTTTTGTTTTAAGTGCCCATAGAATAAAGACTGAATTAAGTGTTTTTTTAAAATCAGGTTACAATATTGTTCACATTAATCCAAGGTTACAATATCATTTACTTGGGATTTTTTTTGATAATAAAAAAATTAAACCATATGATTATTATAACTCAAATTCTACACAATCTATAAAAGCATATGAAAAATGGAATTATTTTGCTAAAAACTTTTTGTCTTTTTTAAATTCAAAATACAATATTGATGCAATTATTTCGCCAAATTTACATTATAAAGTTGATTATGTTTGGGGCAGTACAAGTTTAAAACTTTTAAACACCCCATATATTATTTTTACTTTTGAAGATTTTGTTGATTCTGAATTTGAAAAAGATAAATGGAAAGTTTTTTTTTATAATGTAAAAAAATTTCACGTTACACATGTTTTTCTTCAAAGTGATGAATTCAAAAAGATTATTATTAATTCAAAAGTTAATTTAAGCAATAAAATATCAGTTATTGGGACATTAAGAATGGAAAAATTTGTAAAAAAAATAAAAAAAAATCCTGTTTGCCCAAAAAAAAAAACAATTACTTTTTTTACTTATTGGTATCGTTTTTCAGGAAGCGGAAACTTTGCTAGTGAAAAAATAAAGAATAAACTTTTAACAACTATTGTTAACGAATCTAAAAAATTAGACTTACTTTTTTCATGCAATAATGAGAATGGTTTTTTTGTAGAAAGCTTTTACAAAACTATATGTGAAATTGGAAAATTTGCTGTAAATAATCCAGATATTAATTGTATTATTAAATATAGAGATGGCAGAGATAACTGGCAAATAAACTTTATCAAAAAAACTTTAAAAAGAAATAATATTAACTTAGAAAATACAAAGAACTTAATTTTAGAAGGCAAAGCAAATGTTCATGATTTAATTTTTAAATCACATATTGTTTGTGGTTATGGTTCCACCACACTTTTAGAATCCAGTGTAGCAGGTAAATATGTAATTGTTCCGTTTTTTTTTCATAAAAAAATTGAAAAGAAATATAATAAATTTCTTTTGCAAACATTCTTAAATAATCCAAAAGTATTTAAAGTAATTAGAGAAACTAAAAAATTTTATAACGAGTTAGAAACAATAAAATATAAAAGAAAAATTAAGAATAAAAATATTTCTTTAGCCAAAAAAATATTTGAGAAATACATTTCTCCATTTAATTCATCACCTAGAATAAATTGTTTAAAAATAATGGAGAAAATAATAAATTAAAATGAAAATATTAGTTACAGGCGCTGATGGTTTTATAGGTTCTCACTTAGTTGAAGAACTTGTAAAGAAAGGAAAAAACGTTAAAGCTTTTTGTAATTATAATTCTTTTGGTAAGCATGGATGGATTGAAACAATAGATAAAAAAGTCGTTAAAGACATTGAAATTATTTCAGGAGACGTAAGAGATTCTTGGTGTATACAAAAAAACATGAAAGGATGTGATAAAGTATTTCATTTAGCTGCATTAATAGGAATACCATATTCTTATTTAGCTACTTCAGAATATGTTGAAACAAATATTAAAGGTACACTAAATATTCTACAAAGTGCTAGAGACATTGGTAATGTTAGAGTTATACAAACTTCTACAAGTGAAGTTTATGGTTCAGCTAAAATTGTTCCAATTACAGAAGAACATCCGTTACAAGCACAATCACCTTATGCTGCAACAAAAATTGCAGCCGATTCTCTTGCAATGAGTTTTTTTCTCTCGTTTGATACAGCTGTTTCTATTGCTAGACCATTTAACACTTATGGTCCAAGACAATCTACAAGAGCAATTATTCCTACAATAGTTTCCCAAGTAATTTCTAATAAGAAGATTATTAAACTAGGCTCTGTTTTTCCTAAAAGAGATTTTAATTATGTAACTGATGTTGCCAAAGGATTTATTGCTATCGGTGAGAGTAATAAAGCTATTGGAGAAATTATAAATATTGGTTCAAATTTCGAAATTTCTATTTCAGATGTTGTTAAGGAGGTACAAAAGCAACTTGGAACTAAAATAAAAGTTATAACTGACAAACAAAGATTAAGACCAAAAAAGAGTGAGGTTGATAGACTTTTCGCATCCAATAAAAAAATTAAAAAAATTACAAATTGGAAACCAGAATTCTTAGGTAAAGAAGGTTTTAAAAAAGGCATAAACAAAACAATTACTTGGTTTAGAAAAAATTATAAAAATAATTTAAATAACAAATACCATATTTAAAATAAATTTTTTTTAAAAAACCATTTCTCTACAAAATATGAAAAAAAGAATTATTGCTGTTTTTACAGGAAATCGAGCTGAATATGGTTTACAAGTTCCAATTCTAAGAGCTATAGATATGCATCCAAAATTAGAGTACAGATTGATTGTATCTGGAGCCCATCTAGATAAAAATTTTGGGCAAACTATTAAAGAAATTGAGAGTGATGGTTTTAAAATTTCTGCTGAGGTAAAAATAAATATGAAAAAAGACAATTTATTTTCAACAGCACAGGCTATTGGAAATTGTGTAAAAGAA
>CAZEYC010000018.1:0-10110 GCA_964516965.1 uncultured Alphaproteobacteria bacterium
GATTTACTTCAAGATTTACTAAGAGCAAGCGATAGAAGGGCAACTATTGACCAAATACAAAAAAAAGTTGCTGAATATTTTAATATAAAAATATCTGACATGCATTCAGCAAGAAGATCAAGAATAATTACAAGACCAAGACAAATAGCTATGTATCTTTCAAAAAATTTAACAACAAGATCTTTGCCTGAAATAGGAAGAAAGTTTGGTGGAAGAGATCATACAACAGTGATTCATGCTATTAGAAAAGTTCAGGAATTAAAAAAGAATGATTCAAATTTTTCAGAAGATATTGAAATTTTAACGAGATCTCTTCAGAGTTAGAAACGAATATATTTCAATTTAATTATAAAAATATATATGTATACTTTAATTTAACATATAAATGAAGCTAACTATATCAAAACCAGATTTTATAAAGTCTTTAGCCTTTGTTCAAAATATTGTTGAAAATAAAACAACAATTCAGATTTTATCCAATGTTCTTTTAGAAGCAAAACAAGGAAGATTACATTTATCAGCAACCGATATGGATATAACTATTTCTGATAAAGTTAAAGTTAAAAATATAGAATCAGATGGTGGCACTAGTGTGCCAGCACACATTCTATATAATGTTATAAAAGAACTTTCAGATGATAAAGATATAGAATTAAGTTATGATAAAAATACAAAACAATTATTCTTAAACTCTTTTAAATCTAAATTTACTTTTAAATGTTTACCTAAAGAAGATTTTCCGATATTAACAACTGAAAATTTTAGTAATAGCTTCTCATTAAATTCTGATGTATTAAAAGAAATGATAGATAAAACTTATTTTGCAATATCAACCGAAGAAACAAGATATTATTTAAATGGGATTTTTTTTCATATAGTAAAAGTTAATAATAAATCTTATTTGAGAACTATAGCAACAGATGGACATAGACTTGCACAATTTCAAATAAACTCACCTGCCCAAAACAATGCTATGTTTGGGGTTATCATTCCAAGAAAATTAATTTTTGAATTAAGAAAGCTTTTAGATGAAGTTAAAGGAGATGTTAAAGTTGATTTATCAGAAAGAAAAATTAGATTTTCTTTTAATGAAACAGTTCTAGTATCTAAATTAATTGATGGTAAATTTCCTGATTATGATAAAGTTATTCCAAAAAATACAAAAAATTCTTTTTCAGTAAATAGAAAAGATTTTTTAGAAATAATTAATAGAATTTCAACTATTTCTTCAGAGAAATCAAAAGCTATAAAATTAAATTTAAATAAAAATACAATAACAATTTCTGCTAGTAATTTGGAACAGGGTGGTAGTGGTATAGAAGAAATTGAGATTAATTATAATGGCCCTAGTTTAGATATTGGCTTTAACGGAAATTATTTAAAAGAAATAATTAATCAATTTACTGACAAGGAAATTACAATATTATTTTCTGATTCGACTGCGCCTACTATTATCAAAGATGGATTAAAATCTGAAACTCTATATGTTTTAATGCCAATGAGGGTATAGGCATTTATGCATTTAAGATCTATTTATCTAGAAAATTTTAGATTATATAAAAAACTAAAAATTAATATAACCAAAAAAAACTTTATTATTTTAACTGGAAAGAATGGTGCTGGAAAAACAAATTTGTTTGAAGCTATATCTTTTCTATCACCAGGAAGAGGTTTTAGAAATTCAGATTTTTTAGATATTTTAAATAAAAATATAAAATCAAATTATTGGTTAATTAAATCTGAAATTGAAAAAGATAAAAAAAATCATAATGTTTCCGTTGAATTTTATACAAAGGAAATAAATAAATCAAATTTTAATAAAAAAGTTGTCAAAATAGATAAAAAAAAAATAAAAAATCAAAGTGAATTACTTAATGCCGTTTCACTTATTTGGTTAATACCAGAAATGGATGTTTTCTTTCGTACAACTTCATCAATGAGAAGAAAGTTTATTGATCGTCTTATTTTTAATCTACAACCTGATTATCTTATGATTGTAAGAAATTATGATAAGAATTTAAAAGAAAGAAATAAAATTTTAAAGAATATTTCAAAAAATGGTTCTTTTTATGAAGAAGGAGAAGATGTTGAAAAAGATTTATGGTTAAAAAAGATAGAGGAAAAAATTGTAAGAGATGGTATTAAAATTTATTTAGAAAGATTAGAATTTATTAGAAATTTTAATAACGTGCCAACACATTGTAAAAATTTTCCAAAAATAAAACTTATTTCTACTGGCGATATTGAAGATATTTTAATATCAAAGGATATAGATATAGTTAAAGAAATTTATTTAAAAAGAATTAATAATTCAAGAAAAATCGATTCTTTAAAAGGTGGTATTTCTTATGGACCAAATAAAAGTGATTTAAATGCTATATTTATAAAAAAAAATCTTACAGCTGATAAGTGTTCTACTGGAGAACAAAAAATTATATTAATTACAATAATAATACAATTTTGTAAATTAATGTTTTTAAAAGAAGACATTATGCCTATTTTATTGCTTGATGAAATTATTGCTCATTTAGATACTAATACAAAAAATAGTTTATTTGAGGAATTAAAAAGTTTAAAGACACAAATTTGGATGTCTGGGTCTGATAAGATATTATTTAAAGAAATAATTCAAGATTCAGAAAATTTAGAAATTGAAGATTTATTAAAACAATAATAAAATATAGTTTATGGCTAATTCTAAATTAAGTGAAGAAAAACACACAGAAAGTTTAAAAAAAAAAGGCGCTAAATATGAAGCAGATTCCATTAAAGTCTTAAAAGGCCTAGAGGCAGTAAAAAAAAGACCAGGAATGTATATTGGTGATACTGAAGACGGATCAGGTCTTCATCACATGGTATATGAAGTTGTTGATAATTCTATTGATGAAGCTTTAGCTGGACACTGTAAAAAGATTATAGTTAATTTAAATGCGGATGGATCAGTTACAGTTGCAGACGATGGTAGGGGGATCCCTATAGATATTCATTCTGAAGAAAAAGTTTCTGCCGCAGAAGTTATAATGACACAATTACATGCCGGAGGTAAATTTGATCATAATTCATATAAAGTATCAGGTGGGTTACATGGTGTAGGTGTTTCTGTTGTCAATGCTTTGTCAGAAAAACTAAAGTTAAAAATAGAAAGAGATGGTAATTTACATTATATAGAATTTAAAGATGGTAAATCTGTTAAACCTTTAAAAAGAATGGGAAAAAGTAATGGAAATAGTGGAACTGAAATAACTTTTTATGCTTCAAAAAAAGTATTCAAATCTATAGATTATGATTTTAAAAAATTAGAAGATCGTCTAAGAGAATTGGCTTTTCTCAATTCTGGAATATTAATTGAATTAACCGATGATAGGTCATCAGAAAAACAAATATCAAAATTACATTACAAAGGTGGTATTGAGGCATTTGTAAAATTTTTGGATAAATCTAAAGATAATTTTATTCCTAAACCAATAACATTCACACATAAAAAAAGTGACACAATTGTTGAAATTGCTATGGCTTGGAATACTGGTTATTACGAGAACATGCTTTGTTTTACTAATAATATTCCTCAAATAGATGGAGGAACACATTTAGCTGGATTTAGATCGGCCTTAACTAGAGTAATTAATAAATTTGCAAACCAAACAGGAATTCTAGAGAAAAATAAAATTTCTTTTACAGGTGAAGATTGTAGGGAAGGTTTAACATGTGTTTTATCAATTAAAATGCCAGATCCTAAATTTGCAAGTCAAACAAAACATAAATTAGTTTCATCTGAAGTTAGACCTGTTGTAGAATCTGCAATTAATACTGGTCTAGATCAGTGGTTAGAAGAAAATCCAAAAGATACAAATTTAATTTTAAAAAAGATTTCCGATGCAGCCATTGCAAGAGAAGCAGCAAGAAAAGCTAAAGAACTAACACGAAGAAAAGGAATACTAGATTTCGGAAGTTTACCCGGTAAACTTGCAGATTGCCAAGAAAAAGATCCTTCAAAATGTGAACTTTTTATAGTAGAGGGAGATTCTGCCGGAGGTTCTGCTAAACAAGGAAGAAATAGAAAATATCAAGCTGTTTTGCCTCTTAAAGGAAAAATCTTAAATGTAGAAAAAGAAGTAAGATTGGATAGAATATTGGGGTCAGATGAGATTGGCGCTTTAATTAATGCTATAGGGACAGGTATAGGAAAAGAAGAATTTAACTATGAAAATATTAGATATCACAAAGTAATCCTTATGACAGATGCTGATGTAGATGGAAGTCATATAAGAACACTTCTGTTAACTTTTTTTTTCAGACAATTGAAAGAATTAATCATAAAGGAAAATTTATATATTGCCCAACCTCCACTTTTTAAAATAAAAGCAACAGGCATAGGTGAAAAATATTTAAAAAACGAAGATGAAATGGATGATTTCCTTATTAATAATGCAGTAAAAAATTTGAAATTAGTAATTGGGCAAAAGAAAATTATTAAAGATAAAGAATTAAGTGATTTAGTAAAAAATACAATTTCTATAAAAAAATTAATTGCTAGTTTAGGTAAAAGAGTAGGTTCTACAGATTTGGTAGAACAAGCAGCAATTTGTTCTTTTTTTGGAAAAGAAGTTAGAGAATTTAAGCTATCTGATAAAGGAATGCAACAAGCAGTCCAATTTATTTCAAAAAAATTAAAACAAACTGAGAATAATTTAGCAGATTGGTCGGGGAACTTTATTAATGATAAACAAAAAAAAGAAAAATATTTTCTATTTACTAGAAAATCAAGAGGTGTAGAAGAGGAATATAAATTAACTAAATCTATACTTGATTCTCCAGAAGCCGTGGAACTTGGAGAAAAAAAAATTAAAGCTTTTTTAGAAGAAATATTTTTCTCAGGCAAAGCTGAATTAATAAATGGGGAAGATAAATTTATAATCAATTCTACTTTTAGATTTTTAGAAAAAGTTAAAGAGGCAGGAAAAAAAGGAGTTAGTATTCAAAGATATAAAGGATTAGGAGAAATGAACCCTGATCAATTATGGGATACAACTTTAGATCCTGAAAAAAGAACATTATTAAAAGTTCAAATGGAAGACGAAGCCTTGTTAGATGAAACTTTTGTTAAGTTGATGGGGGATAGCGTAGAACCTAGAAAAGCTTATATTCAATCTAATGCCAAAAAAGTTGTTAATCTTGATATATAAATAAAGATTATAAAATGTATATAAAAACTAAATTTTTTTTATTAATTTCTCTAATTTTTTTTTTTATCAATAGTACAATCATAGCTGACGATAACAGAAATCTATCTATGGAAGAGCAAAGAGAAAAAGCTTTGGGATTAAAAAGAGCAGAAAGCGATAGCAAATCAGTTATAGTACAAAATATTATAAGAGATATAGAAATGGGAAATATAGATAATCTTAAAATTTATATAAAAAATACCACCAACAATTCGCTAAATTCTATGACATCAAAAGGGTTAACCCCATTAGTGCACGCAGCAAATGTAAATAATATCCAAATAATTAAATTATTCTTAACTAAGACTAAGGTTGATATAAATATAGAAGATCAATTGGGAAACACAGCTTTGATAAAAGCTGCTGAGAAGGGTTATATAGAAATAGTTGATTATTTAATAAATAATGGAGCGGATATTAATTATCAAAATAAAGATGGAATGACAGCAGCAATGAAATCTGCTGAAAAAAATCATTTTTATGTTTTAAAAATATTAATAGAAAATAATGCTGATATCGAAAGAACAGATTTTACAGGTAGAACTTTGAAAGAAATAACAAAAAATAGTAGAGATAAAAGAATGATTAAATTATTAAATTAAATATAAAAATTATTTATTTTTAATTTTTTTATATCCTAAAACATATAAAGCTAGAGTTAAAATAAAAATAATTGGCTTACCTTCTCCAAAAGATAAAGGCAACAGTGGAAAATAAATAATAGCTATACCACCAAATATTGTAGCAAAAAATTTGTCATTATAATCATCATCTGTTTGGTAAAATTTATATGCTAATATTGCAGAACTTAAACATAAATAAATTCTAAGTATGCCATAATAAGGAGCAGCTATTGGAAGGAAAGCTATTAAAAGAAGAATACCTGGTACTATAAAAAAATAAATTTCGAGATCTAATTCTAATATTTTATAAAAATATTTTTTACACAATTCAAAATATTTGTTGAAATCTTTAGTTTTAATACTTTTATTATTTTCTTTTTTTTCAGCCATAATAAATATATAGTTTTATTTTTTAAAGTTCTTAACTATAAATACTATAAAATATATTACTACACTAATAAATGAAAAAATTAAATTTAAAAACACTATATCAAAAAGAAATTAATAATCATATTCAATTTACAGATATTTTATTAGAAGAAAATTATGTAGAATTTAAAAAATTCTTTGAAATTTGTTTTAATTCTATAAAAAGTCAAAATAAATTAATTTTTTTTGGGAATGGTGGGAGCGCTGCAGATGCACAACATATAGCCACCGAATTAGTTGTAAGGTATAAAAAAAATAGAAAATCTATACCAGCTTTAGCTTTAAACACAGATACTTCTGCAATAACTGCTATTGGTAATGATTTTTCCTTTGATCAAATTTTTTCTAGACAGATAGAATCTTTAGGACAAGAAGGCGATGTTGCAATAGGTATTACAACATCAGGAAAAAGTTTTAATGTTTTGAACGCATTAAAGCTAGCTAAAAAAAAAAAAATTAAATCTATTCTTTTAACAAAAAAAAATTTAAAAAATGAAAAAAAATTAAAACAAATTACTAATTTAATTTTAGGCGTGCCAGGAAGTGAGACTGCAAGAATACAAGAATTGCATATTTTAATTGGGCATCTTCTATGTTCAGCCCTAGATGAAGTGATAAGCTAAGTAAATGAGAGACAATAATATTATTGATGACATTATAAAAATTACCAATGCTAAGATTTTTTGTCTTGGTGATTTAATGCTTGATAAATATATAATTGGAAGTTCTCAAAGAATATCACCCGAAGGACCAATACCTATTTTAGATATAAAAAAAGAAGTTAATATGTTGGGCGGTGTAGGTAATGTTGCAAGAAATTTAGGAACAATAGGTATTAAAACTTATCTTGTTGGATTATTAGGTAATGACGAAATTGGAAATATAATTGAAAAAAAAATAAAACAAAGAAACATAGTGACTAAATTATTTAAAGATAATAATAGACCTACGACTCTTAAAACTAGATTTATTGCAAATGACCAACAAATCTTAAGAACGGATAAAGAAACATTGACACCAATAAGTTTATCATTAGAAAAGAAAATATTAAAAGAATCAAGAAAAATGATTTTAAACTCAGATTCTATAATTTTGTCTGATTATGGAAAAGGTTTATTAACGCAAAATATACTGAAAGAAATTATATGTTTTGCAAATAAAAATAAAAAACCAATTATTTTAGATCCTAAAGGTAATAATCTTGACAACTATAAAGGAGTTACAATTCTAACTCCTAATATCAATGAATTGGAATTAGTAGCAAAAAAAAAATTAAATAATAAAGATGAAATAGTTGAAGTATCAAGGAAAATAATTAAAAAATATAATTTTAAACACATGTTAATTACAAGAGGAAAACTTGGTATGTTGTTAGTTTCATCAAATAATAAAGTTATAAATTTAGATACAGAAGCAAAGCAAATTTATGATGTTTCAGGAGCAGGTGACACAGTTACATCCTTTCTTGCAGCATGTTTAGGTAGCTCAATAACAATTGATAATTCTATAAAAATTGCAAATTCTGCTGCAGGAATAGTTGTAAGCAAATCAGGAACTTCAGTTGCGCATTTATCCGAATTAATTCTTTCATTAAATAAAAATGTAAATTATTCCTCAAAAATTAATGATAGAACTGAAGCTAATAATATAATAAAATTTTGGATAAAAAAGAAAGAATTAATTGGTTTTACAAATGGTTGTTTTGATTATTTACATCCAGGTCATGTTTTATTATTAAAACAAGCAAAAAAAAATTGCACAAAGTTAATTGTTGCAGTTAATTCAGATAGTTCTGTAAAAAAAATTAAAGGTCCGAATCGTCCAAAACAAAGTCAGGATATAAGATCAAAAGTCTTAGCAGCAATTAAATATGTAGATTTAATAATAATTTTTAATGAAAAATCACCAATTAAATTAATTAAACAAATTAAACCATCATTATTAGTTAAAGGATCTGATTATAAAGAAAATAAAATAGTTGGAGCCAAACTAGTAAAATTATTTGGTGGTAAAATTTTGAGGGTAAAAATTTTCAAGGATTTTAGTTCTTCTTTAATAATTGAAGAAATATCAAATTCTTCCTTTTAATAAAAAACTTTAAAAAATTTAATTTTTATTTAGAAATTTAAAAATTTTTTCTTTTGTTTTAAAACTTCCAAATGCTAATGATAATTTAGCATAAGCATTTTCTAACGTTACACCTTCAAGTGTTTTTACCCCTGATTGTAAGATAACCTGCAAGGATTTATAAATATTTTTTTTTTTTATAATTGGAGCTAAAAAAACTGGGATTTTCTTTTTCTTGCATATTTTTTGAAAGTTTTTTAAAGATAAAATTTCTTTATTTATATTTCTGGTGCTTGCAGTGCCAGAATGGTAAAGAGAATGCAAAACTGCTTTTGGTTTATTTTTAGATAAGTTAAAGTAACCATAATTTATACCAGGGTAGGGATGAATTATTAATATTTTATTTGAAAATTTTAAATCTTTATTAAATTTCTTAAATGATATATTTTTGCCATTTGAATTGTTTTTTGTATATATAAATTTTTTATTGTATTTGCAGAAAGTTGTTCTTGTAATTGAATTTAATTTGTTATCATAATTATTTATTTGTTCAACATCACTTCCTAAATAAAATGAAACAAAATTTTCATTTGGATTTTTATAAGCGACAAATATTCCTGGTATTTTTTCTTTGTCTATGAATTTTATTGCTGAAATTAGATTAAATCTTCCACTTGCTTTTTTGTCTATTAATGGTCTATCGCTACTTACAAAAACAATAGGTTTATTAAAATTAAAAAAATAATGAGAAAAAGCAGAGGCTGCATAAGCTAAAGTATCTGTTCCATAAGTAATTATTATTCCTGAAAAATCATTTTTCCAATTTTTTCTTATAGATTGAACTATTTTGTTCCAATCAGAAGGCATACTGTTTTCACTTAAAATATTTACAGGTTGGATTATTTTATAATTTAATTCTTTTTCTGAATTTAATTTTAAAAACTTTTTTAAATGATTATTTTTAGCTACATTTATTACATTATTTTTTGTTTCACTTCCTATTGTTCCACCGGTTAAAACTATTAATATTTTATTCATAAATTAATTATATTGAAATTTTTAAACTTATTATAGATTATAGATATTATGTATAAAATTTTTATAATTTTATTTATATTTATCTTAAATAATTGTTCTTCAATTAATACAGAACCAAAATATGTCATTCAGAGTTTTGATCAAAATAATCCCAAGATTCTTTTAATGCCTGTAGATATTGAAATATGTGAAATAACGCTTGCTGGACTGTGCGAACCAAATGCTATATGGACTGAAAATTCAAAGAAAAATATAATAGTTGGTTTTGAAGAAATTTTGAAAGAAAGAAATGCAAGTATGAGTAAATTTGAAAAAAATTTGTCAAATATAAAAACGAGTCAACTAATAAAACTTCATAACCAAGTAGGTCATGAAATCATAAGTAATGAATATGGGCAATTAAAATTACCTACAAAGAAAGATTTTGACTGGACAATAGGAAAAAAAGCAAATTTATTAAAAAAGAAATATAATAGTGATTATGCAATTTTTATTTATTTTAGAGATCAGTACTCAAGTGGAGAAAGAATTCTATATAGTGTTTTAACAGCAGTTTTGTTTCCTGGCATTATACCTATAGGAGGAACTCAAGTTGCCTTTGCAAGTTTAGTTGATTTAAATACTGGAAAAATTATTTGGTTTAATGGTTTTTATAGATCATTTGGAGATGTTAGGGATTTAGAAGGAGCAAGAGATACTTTAAATGTAGTTTTTGAGCAATTTCCTAGATG
>CAZEYC010000019.1:0-9756 GCA_964516965.1 uncultured Alphaproteobacteria bacterium
TTTTTGGTGGGTGCGAGAAGAGTTGAACTTCCGACCCCTACGATGTCAACGTAGTGCTCTACCACTGAGCTACACACCCTAGTGTTGTTTTTGTTTAAAATAAATATTATATATAATGTTATAAAATGACATCAACATTATTAATACCTTTAAGTAAAGGAATTGCTAAGTATTTATCTTCAATTAGAAAATTCCCTGTTCTTTCAGAAAAAGAGGAATATATGCTTGCTAAACGATGGCAAACTCACGGAGATGCTAAAGCAGCAAGGAAATTGATAACTAGTCATTTAAGACTAGTTGTTAAAATAGCATATGGTTTCAGAGGTTATAAATTATCTATGGAAGATTTGATATCAGAAGGAAATGTTGGTTTAATGAAGGCGGTAAAAAAATATGATCCTGACAAAGGTTTTAGACTATCAACATATGCTTTATGGTGGATAAAAGCTAGTATAAATGAATTTATATTAAATTCATGGTCATTAGTAAAATTAGGAACAACTGCTGCACAAAAAAAACTTTTTTTTAATTTACAAAAGTTAAAAAATCAGATGAATCAAATTGAAAAAGGACAAATGCCTCCTGAGATTGTAAAAAAAATTGCAAATAAACTAAATGTAAAAGAAGCAGAGGTTATAGAAATGAATGGCAGACTTTCAGGACCAGAAAAATCTTTAAATGCACCAATTTCTATAGATGATGACACAGAGGCAATAAATTTTTTAGAAAGTAAAGAGGAAAACCAAGAATTAAAATTAAATAAAAATGACGAAGCACTAAAAAGAAAAGAATTAATGATTAAGGCATTAGATCAGCTAAAAGAAAGGGAAAAAGATATTTTTATTAAAAGATGTCTTGACGATCCTTCTTCAACTCTAGAACAACTTAGTAAAATTTATAAAATTTCTCGTGAAAGAGTAAGACAAATAGAAGTAAGAGCCTTTGAAAAGGTAAAAAAGAATGTTTTAGAGACTGCTATAAAAGAAAGCAAGGATCAAATATTAAAAAAATGATTAATGCTACTTGAAATTGCTCAATTTATATACTATATAAACCGTAAAATTTTATTCTCTTAAAAACAAAAATTAGAGGATTTTAAAAATGAAATTTAAACCATTACAAGATAGAATTTTAGTTAAAAGATTAGAGGAATCTGAAAAAACAAAAGGTGGTATAATCATACCAGATACTGCAAAAGAAAAACCATCTGAAGGTGAGGTTATAGCTGTTGGACCTGGAGCTTTAAATAGTGATGGAAAAAGAAATCCGATAGATGTAAAGGCTGGAGATAAAATACTTTTCAGCAAATACTCAGGAGATGAAGTTAAAATTGAAGGAGATGATCTTATTATCATTAAAGAAGAAGATATTATTGGTATTTTAAATTAATATGGAGGAATATAATGGCAGACGGTAAAGAAGTAAAATTTTCAGCAGATGCAAGAAATAGATTACTTAATGGAGTAAATGTTTTAGCAGACGCGGTAAAAGTAACACTTGGTCCAAAAGGTAGAAATGTTGTTCTAGAAAAATCTTTTGGTGCACCTAGAATTACAAAAGATGGTGTTTCAGTTGCCAAAGAAATTGATCTTAAAGATAAATTTGAAAATATGGGTGCTCAAATGGTTAAAGAAGTTGCTTCCAAAACTAGTGATAGTGCTGGGGACGGTACAACTACAGCAACTATTCTAGCACAAAAAATTGTTGAAGAAGGAACAAAAGCTGTGGCTGCCGGTATGAATCCTATGGATTTAAAACGTGGTATTGATATTGCTACTAAATCAATTGTCGATGAAATAAAAAAGAAAACAAAAAAAATCTCAACAAATGAAGAAGTAAAACAAGTAGGAACAATATCTGCAAATGGTGATGTTGAAGTTGGAGAACATTTAGCTAATGCAATGGATAAAGTTGGTAATGAAGGAGTTATTACTGTCGAAGAAGCTAAAGGTTTAGAAACAGAATTAAATGTTGTTGAAGGAATGCAATTTGATCGCGGATATTTATCTCCATATTTTGTAACGAATCCAGAAAAAATGACATGCGAACTTGAAGATGCATATGTTTTACTTCATGAAACTAAATTAGCTAATTTACAACCAATGCTACCTTTGTTAGAAGCAGTTGCACAATCAGGTAAACCTCTTTTAATTGTAGCAGAGGAAGTAGAAGGAGAAGCTTTAGCAACATTAGTTGTTAATAAACTAAGGGGTGGTTTAAAAATTGCAGCTGTTAAAGCTCCAGGTTTTGGAGATAGAAGAAAATCAATGTTAGAAGATATAGCGCTCTTAACTAGTGGGCAAGTAATAAGTGAAGACTTAGGTATAAAATTAGAAAATGTGAAATTAGATATGCTAGGAACAGCAAAAAAAATACACATTGATAAAGAAAATACTACTATTGTTGAAGGAACTGGAAAAAAATCTGAAATTGAAGCAAGATGTACTCAAATAAGAAATGAAATTGAACAAAGTGATTCAGATTATGATAAAGAAAAATTACAAGAAAGATTAGCAAAACTTGCAGGTGGTGTTGCTGTTCTTCATGTTGGAGGTGCATCTGAAGTAGAGGTTAAAGAAAAGAAAGATCGTGTAGAAGATGCAATGAATGCAACTAGAGCTGCAGTTGAAGAAGGCGTTGTCCCTGGTGGCGGTGTGGCTTTATTATATGCTTCAAAAGTTTTAGACACTTTAAATCCAAGCAATAATGATCAAAAAGTTGGAATTGATATTATTCGTAAAGCAGTTCAAAGTCCAACACGTCAAATTGCTTCTAATGCAGGTGCAGATGGTTCTCTTATAGTTGGAAAGTTATTAGAACAAGATAATTTTAACTTTGGTTATAATGCGCAAACTGGAAAATTTACTGATTTAATTAAAGATGGAATTATAGATCCAACAAAAGTTGTAAGATCTGCTATTCAAGATGCTGCATCTGTTGCTAGCCTACTAATAACAGCCGAAGCAGTTGTTGCTGATATACCTGATGAAAAACCTGATACTACTCCGCCAATGCCAGATATGGGTGGCGGTATGGGTGGCGGTATGCCTGGAATGGGAATGTAATAAAAAAAAAATATAATAATTATATTTTCATTAATAAAATTTCATACCTTTCTTAATATTAAATTTTTTTACAATTTTTTTAGATTCAGCAACCTTACCTGCATATAAAAATTTTTTAATCTTTAAAATATTTTTACCACAACCCACTAAAATATTATTTAAATTATCAATTTGTATTATTTTTCCTGGCTCATAGTTATTTTTTCTTTTTATTTCTTCAACTTCCCATAAACAAAACTTATTATTATAAATTTTTGTTATTCCACCTGACAAAGGTTTTATTGAATAACATATTCTTTTTATTTCATTTGATGATAAATTCCAATCAATTATTGCATCTTTGCTCCTAAATGATTTTTCATATGAAGAATATTTTTGATTTTGTTTTTTTGATATCAACTTTTTAGACTTTAATTTTATTAAAAGCTTTTTTATCATTATAGAAATATGATAGTCCGATAATTTTTGAAGTTGCCCATAATCACAGTTTTTCTGAATAGAAAATTTCTTTTGCATAATTATTTCTCCTGTGTCAAATTTTTCATCTACAAAATGTGCGGTTACTCCTGTTAAGGTTTCTCCATTTCTAATAACCCATCTATTTGGTGTCCCTCCTCTATGTTTGGGTAATAATGAAGGATGAAAATTAATTATAAATTTATTTTTTATATTTATTATGTTTTTAGGAATTAGACTTCCAAATCCACAAACAAATATATAGTCTGGATTTGCTTTAATTAATTCTTGTCTAAAAGTTTCAGATCTAATTTTCTTTGAGTTAAATAATATAATATTATTTTTATTTGCTAGTTTTTGTATTGGATTATTATTTATTAAAGGATTTTTATATAATTCAAAACAATCTTTCCAAAAAAAATTTATTTTAATTAAAAAATATTTAAATAAATCTTTAAAAATATTAAAAAGAGATTTTGTTTTTTTAGAACAGCAAATTCCAATTATATTTTCATTATTTTTTATTAAACTATTTATAAAATATAAATTGTTGCTAAATACAAATAAATTTATTTTATTTTTAAATTTCAATTATATTAATCTTGATTTTTTTTTTAACCACAAACTTATTCTTTTCTGAATCCAAAAAGGATAATACGGTCGTATTTTATTTTCTAATTTTAAAAAAGAAAAACTTCTATTTTTTTGAATAAAATTTTTTTTATTATCTACTTTTTTTTTTAAATCATTATAGTAAAAAATTTTTTTTGGAATGCCTCCAAAATTCTTTTTAAAATTATATACACTTCCGTCTTCCGTGCTTTCTCCCATATCTAATCTGTATATCTTATTTTTTATACATTTTTTTATAGTTTCCCAAATTAAGAACTGATTTGGTGATGTATCTAAATACTCTGATAAAGCGCTTTGAAAAGGATAGGTAACAACATTTTTTGAAAAAAGTATAATTATACCGCCAATAATAATGTTATTTTTTTTTGCCACAATTAATTCAACATTTTCTTTTAAAAATTCTTTCATATTTAAAAAAAAATTTAAGGAATGAATAGGTAAATTTTTCTTTATCATATTTTTAACATAAATATCATAAAACGCTTTTATATTCTGAAAACCAGCTTCACTTTTCAAATTTGATTTAAAAGATTTTCTAATCATATTTCTTGTTTTACTTCGTAGCTTATTCCAATTTTCTTCTTCTGTTTTATCTAAATAAAGTTCCAATGTAGTCTTAGTTGAAAAAGTTAAGTTTTGGAAGAATTTTTGTTTACCTGAGGTTAACAAACAATTTTTGATATTATTTTTTATAATAAAATCATTAAGAAAATTAAGTAAAAAATTTTCAGCTTCATTATTCTCAATAATTACACCGTATCTCATAGAATAAAGATTATTATTTCCTTTTAAATCTTTTATAATATAAAAAGAACACAAACCGCAGACATTGTTAGAATTATCTAAGATAACAATAAAGAATATTTTAGCATTATAACTAATGTTAAGAATTTGTTTCCATTCGAAAACATTTGTTGCTGGATGGTATGGATAATTTTTTAAAAATTTATCCAACAAAATTCTATTATTATCATCTATATAAATAGCTTTCATTAAAAATAAAAAATTAAAAATATTTCTTATTGTAATAACAATTTCTTGGACTTTTAAAATATTTCTTACATAAATCAAAATATTCATTAACTGGTAGAACAAAAAAATTTTCTAAATATTTTTTTTTAGATGTATTTATAAATCTAGAATTATATGCATTTACAGCAGTTGACAAATGATCAAGATTCTTTTTTTTAATTTGGGATTTATATTTTTTTAAATAATAAATTTTTTTCTTAATATTTTTTGTTATATCTACATATACATTAGTAGGAAAAAAGGAGTAGACTTGATAAGCCCAAATTTCAAATTCCTTGCTAATCATCCTTTTTTTTATTAATTCTGTTAAAAACTGATTCACCCTCCTATGATCATCATGATCATCAAATAAAAAAGGTAAAAAAATTCTTTTTGGTTTATAAAAATTTATTTTTTCTGATAATAATGATAAATTCTCTTTATTAATTATAAAATCTCTTTCTTTAAATTTAAGTTCTGTATATGAAAACTTTAATAAACTTGAGACAATCTTACATTCTCTTTGTCTTTTATCGCTAGAACTAAAATAAATACAATGTATTGAAGATCTATCTTTAAAGGAGTTAATTATTGTTCCTCCAAGACCTATTATTTCATCGTCTGCATGTGGAGCAAAAATAATTGTATTCCCTGTAAATTTTTTTTTCCATTCTATTGGTTGCAGAGTTAATGAGTGTCTCATTGACTTTGCTAAAAAAGATATTTGTTTTAAATCTTTAAGAAAAGTATAATTTTTTATGAAAAATTTATAATTAAGATTTGAATATAAATAATTTTTTAGAAATTTTTTCATTTAAATTTAGATATTAAATCAAAAACTCTATGAATCTGAATTAAATTCATAGTATTACCTTTTTTAGGATATCCTACTGCAACAACTAAAATTAAATCAGTGCTAACAATTTTTTTAAGCTTCCATAAATGTTTTAAACAATGAATAATATGATCTGTTGATTTTTCATCAAAATTTATTTTATAAAATATTCCTTCAGTGTTTTTAATTAAATTAAATGACCTTGCATTTTTAATAGTGGGTGTCACTGCATAAATTTTTTGATTTATATTACTGTTAGATAAAATTCTAGCTGCATAACCAGTTTTGGTAATAGCAACTATTTTATTAATAGGTAAATTTTTACATAAAATAGAAGCTGATGTTGATATACCTTTTGAAATAGTAATAGAATCAAGATCTTTAATATTGTTAACTTTTTCATCTGTAACAGAATGAATAATATTTTGCATTGCTTTTACAAAAGTTTCTGGTGAGTTACTAATTGCAGTTTCGGCAGATAACATTGTTGCTGAACATCCATCATAAATTGCATTTGTGATATCAGAAATCTCTGATTTTGTTGGTGTTTTTCTATTAAACATAGATTCTAATAACTCAGTTGCGACAATAGAAGGTTTGGAATATTTATTACATAATTTAATAATCTGTTTTTGCACTACTGTAACGTTATTAATTTCTGGAGAAACTGACAAATCCCCTCTATCAATCATGATTGCATCTGAGATTTGAATAATTTCTTCAAGATTATTTAAACCATCTATGTCTTCTATTTTTGAAATAACTCTTATATTTTTTTTATAAATATATTTTTGGATTGTTAAAACATGTTTTTTAGATTTGGCATAACTAACTCCTATATAATCAACTGAATTCTTATTAGCAAACAGGATAAATTTCTTTTCATTATTAGAAATTAAAGCATTATTTTTTTTTCTTAATATAAAGTTTATACCTTGTCCTGGCAGTATTTTTCCATTTGTTTTAGCAATACATACAATATCCTTACCTTTTATATTAAGCAATTTTAAACGTAAGTTTCCATCATCAGCATAAACATTAGTTTTATTCTTAATATTCTTATGCAAAATGGGATTATTGATTGTAATTTTTTTGTGATCTTTATTATTTTGGTTTGAAGTAAAAACTACTTTTTGACCTAAATTAATCTTTTTCTCTACTTTAATGTTTGTAACCCTAATTTTCTGACCTGGTAAATCAAATATTATAGGAATCTCGGGCATTATTTTTCTAATTCTAGATATTACTTTTTTATGCCAACTCAATGTGCCATGAGAACCATTAAGTCTAATCAAATTCATTCCATTCTTTTTTAAATTTAAAAGAGTTTTAGGTAGGCAAGTTTTAGGTCCTATAGTACAAACAATCTTAATTTTAGTCCACATATCGTTTATAATATGATAGTTAAAAATTCAAAATGTAGGTTAAAAAAAAAATTAGTTAGAATATTTAAGAAAATAACTTATTAATAACTTAAATCTACGCCCTTTTGCATTTGTGTTAAATAATGATATAAAACTTGAGGAGCCATATTATTTTTATAGTCTTCTTTGAATTTTATATTTAATTTATCAATTAAATTTTTCTTTCTTCCCCATAACGGATATGACATATGTTGACTAGTTATATAATATAAATGAAGAACTAATCTTGGATGTTTTCCTTTCCTACTTCCATAATGAAAACAATTATAAGTATCAGCAAAAAAGATTTCTCCTCTTTCACCAGTTAAAGGTATTAATTTTGGTTTATATTCCATTAAAAATTCATCCTTAAATTTTTGATTTGTCTTTACAGAACCTAGGATTTTTTTAACATCCCTATTTTTTAATCTTTTAAGAATATCGTTGCTTTCTTTTTTTGAGATAATAGTTAATGGACCGCTATCTTTACCAATGTCATTTATAGGAATAAATAATTGCATGTGTTTTCCACCACCATCTAAATGAAATTGTTGGCTTCTTTGACTCTCATCAGGACCATCATTTGGAGAAAACCAAATATCTGCAGAATGAAGAACAGGAATTTGATTAAGATAATTAGAAACTTTTCCAATAACATCTTTATCTAATGCAAAGTTTAAGATGTCAAAATTTTCCTTCTTTCTTAAATCAATACAATAATCTAATAAAAAAGGCTTTTTTGTTTTTTTTCTTATTTTCTCCCAATTTATTTTTTTTAAATTAGTATCACAAGTTTTTAAAACTTTATTCATTAAAGTAGTTTTTTTTAAATCTTTATATGCTAAATATCCGTTAGTTTTAAAATCACCTAGTTTACTAAATGAAAAATTTAATTTGTTTCTTTTTAATTTCTTTTTTCTTACAAGAAAATCTTTAAAACAAATAATTTGTTTAGTAGTTGTGTATATACTATTCATAATTTTTGTATCTGGAACAATATATCTTTGTGCAAAATGCGGATTGTTTTTTATATTAGAGGCTGTAGCTAAAATTTTTTCTAACATTTTTATTATAATTTATTTATAAAATGATTAATGTCAAATTTTTTTTAAATATTAAAAAGTTTTTTTAATCTTAATTTGTTTTTTTTATTTTAACAATTATTATTTTCTATCAAAATATAAGAAAACACACTGATTTATATCAGTAAATTTTATTTATTTATATTTCTATAAATTTTTTGGATTTTTTCTTTAATTATTTTATTATTATGTCTAATCTTAATTGTTCTCATCTGTTTATTAATTATAAACTTGCTTTGATTCTTATTTAATTTTAAAAAATTTAAAGTTTTTAATGCAAAATTATGATAATCGTTTGGATTAACAAAAAGAATTTTACTTTTCATGATTACTTCTTTATGGCCTCCTGAATCAGATACAATTACAGGAAGTTTTGCTAATAATGATTCAACTATTGTTCTGTTATAGCCTTCATTGACAGCAGGTACTAAAAGTATATCGCAAATCTTTAGCCATGATTTAATTGAAAAACATTGGTCAAGAAAAAAAATTTTTTTTTTAAAATTATTATTGACTTTAAAATTCTTTAAAAATTTCTTAAAAATTCCTAATTTATCTGAACCTATAACTAAAAATATACAATTATGATTTTTTTTATAAATTAAGAATGCTGATTTAATAAAAATATCAATTCTTTTACTTTTAATTATATTTGCTAAAAAAAGTATTTTCTTTTTTTTAATTCTAATAATCTTTTGTAACTTTTTTTTCTCCTCTTTGTTATTATCTCTATCAACTAAAGAAATTGGATTATAAATAACTTTTGCTTTATGTTTTAAATTATTAGGTAAAGATTTTAAAACATAATTAGATATACAAATAATTTGATCAGAAAAAAAAGAAAAAAATTTGTACATACGCCATTGAGGATATTTAATTCTTTGATGCCATACCAATTTGCACTTAGAAAATTTTACTGGTAATGACCAAGTTAAATGAATACTTGCATCGTTCGTGTGTAAAATATGAATTTTTTGAAACTTTATAAACCTTATAATTTGAAAAAAACTTTTTAATAATATAAAAAAATTATTAACATATCCTTTTTCTTGCCCAATAAATTTAAAAACAGGGAAATAAAAAAACTTTATTTTCTTTTTTCTAAGATAATTAAATAAGTCCCCTTTTTTGTGAAGAACAATAATAATATCAAATAAATTCTTATCCAAACTAGATATTAATTCTAGAGTAGAGATATGACTACCTCCTATGCTGTTTCCAACAAATGGGAAGCATACTTTTATTTTATTATTCATTTTATTTTAGATATT
>CAZEYC010000020.1:0-9712 GCA_964516965.1 uncultured Alphaproteobacteria bacterium
GATTTATATCAGCCGTAGCCTTCGCCACAATACTTGCTGTGGTATCAGGACTTACACTTGCTGGAGCCTCAGCAGTTAGCCATGATCTGTATGCTTCCGTTGTCAAAAAAGGTAAAGTTAAAGAAAAAGATGAGTTATTTGTATCAAAAATATCGGCCGTTACATTAGGGTGTGTTGCTATCTTTCTCGGTATTATTTTTGAAAAACAGAACGTTGCATTTATGGTTGGTCTGGCATTTGCAGTAGCAGCCAGCGCAAACTTTCCAATTCTATTTCTATCCATGTACTGGAAAAAACTAACCTCCAAAGGTGCTTTAATAGGAGGTGTGGCTGGTCTTACCACAGCGACAATATTGGTAATTCTTGGTCCAACGATTTGGGTTGATATTTTTGGTTATGATAAACCAATATTTCCATATAAGTATCCAGCACTATTTTCAGTAACAACAGCATTCATAGTAACTTGGTTCTTTTCTATAACAGATAAAAGCAAATCCTCAAAAAAAGAGATTGCAGCATTTGATAGTCAATTTATACAATCACAAATAGGTATAAAAACAAAATAAAAAAGAAAAAGAGCCTTTATTGCTAAAGGCTCTTTTTTTTAATCATACACCATCACCGTGTCGGGATCTAATTCGGGAGGGTGAAAACTTTTTTTATTAGCTGATTGATCTTTTGTTAAGTAACCAGCAAATAATGGCAAGTGCTACTAGACCTACAACTCCATTATTACCAAGTTGGTTTAATAACGAAGTTATATTGGCAACAACATCTGTGCCAATGAAAGGAACAGCGCCTGGATAAATTAAACCAGCTACGATACCAAATGCAATAAGCATAAGGCCTACTTCTGTCAGCGCTCCTATCCATCTTTTTGCTACGTTTAAGGCATTCATGATTGCCTCCCTTTCTTTGTTAGTAATTATAATAATTACTACATATTGTAGTATTTGCTTATAATACACTTAATATAGTATAAGAAAAGAAAAAAAATATAGTATATATACCATATGTTGTAATATTACAACACAATTATTTTGTATATTTTAAGAAAAATATTAATTATTTCTTAATTTTTTTTTTAATAATTTTAAAATATATTTAGATAAATCATTGATTATACTTATTATTTTACTCTCTAAAAATATTCTTATTAATGGCTCTGTTCCAGATGCTCTAATCAGAACTTTTCCTTTATTTCCTAATTTTTCATTGTATAAATTCATTAATTTCTTTAACTCAGTATCCTTAATTTTATCCGAATCTTTTAACTTAATGTTCTTTTGTATTTGATAATAAGGTTTATATAAATTAAAAATTTTACTAGCTTTATCTTTTAATTCAGAAATGATGAATAATAATTGTAAAGCTACAAGAATTCCATCTCCAGAAGAACTATATTCTCTTAAAATTATATGACCTGATTGTTCTCCTCCAATGGCACAATTTTTCTTTAACATCAATTGATAAACAAATTTATCTCCTACAGGTGATCGATAAAAATTTAGGCCTAAATTTTTTACAAAATTTTCCAAACCCATATTTGACATTATCGTCCCAACAACTCCATTTATTTTCATTATCTTTCTTTCTTTGTAGAATTTAACTAAACATGCAAGAATTTTATCCCCATCAATTATTTTTCCCTTTTCATCACAACATATAATTCTATCCCCATCTCCATCAAAAGAAATTCCAAAGTCTGCTGAATGTTTTTTAACAGATTTTGTTATATTTTGTGGATGCAAAGAACCGCATTTGGAATTGATATTAGTTCCATTTGGCTTGTTATTAATCAATATTGCTTTAATTTTAAATTTTGTAAAAATATCCTTTGCAAGTTTGTACGTTGAACCATTTGCACAGTCCACTACCACCTTTTTATTTCTTAATTTTTCCTCTTTTATAGTAGAAATAACATTTGTTTTATAATAGCTTTTACTTTGTTTGATATTTATTATTTTTCCTGTCTTTAAATTTATTATTTTATTTTTATTAAATTTGAAAAAGTTATTTTCTATTATTTTTTCATTTTTATCAGATAGTTTTTCACCATTCTTATTAAAAAATTTAATTCCATTAAACTGGTATGGATTATGAGATGCTGATATTATTATTCCTAAATCACAATTTAATCTTTTAGTTAAGTAAGATAAAGCAGGAGTAGAGATTAAACCTAACAAATATATATGTGCTCCTTGATTTTTTAAACTTTCAACAAATATTTTTTCAATTATTGGACTAGATTTTCTTGTATCCCTTCCTAGAACAATTTTTTTATATTTGCCATTACCTAATATAGCTTTTGATAAAATATTTAATGAGCCTCTTTTAAAAATATCATTAGTTGCTAATTCTCTTATACCATCAGTTCCAAAAAGTTTTTTCATACAATTTTTTTTACTTTTGACGTAGTGCCTGCCAAACTAATTTAGCTTGCATGGCTTCTTTTACATCATGAACTCTAATAATTTCAACACCTTGTTCCATAGCAAAGTGGTTTGCCGCAATAGTGCCTGGTAATCTATCTATAGGAATCTCATTTTTACTTAAATCTGATATTAATCTTTTCCTTGAAAGCCCAACAAGAATATTACACCCCAATTTATGAAACATTGGTAAATTTTTTAAAATTTGTATATTATGTTTGTAATTTTTACCAAAACCTATCCCAGGATCAATAATAATTCTTTTCTTTACTATTCTATTTACTTTGCACTTTTGTATTTGTTTTTTTAAAAAATTATAAACATCTTTTGGAGCGTTTTTATATTTTGGATTTTTTTGCATAGTTTCTGGAGTGCCTTGCATATGCATTAAAACCAAAATACATTTAGAATTCTTAATGACATTAATGCTTTCTGGATCATGATTAAGTCCAGAAACATCATTTATAATTTCAACTCCCTCATTTAAAACAAAAGACATTGTAGAAGAATTTCTAGTGTCTATAGAAATTCTTATATTTTTTCTTTTCAAACCTCTAATAATAGGTTTTAATCTTTTTATTTCTACTTCAGGTTTAACTAGCTTTGCCCCTGGTCTAGTAGATTCTGCACCAATATCAATAATATCTGCTCCCAATTGGTTCATCTTTATTGCAGCTGTAATAGCTTTTGATGGTTTTAAAAAAAATTTTCCTCCATCAGAAAAACTATCAGGGGTTATATTTAAAATACCCATTATAGCCGGTGTCTTAAATCCTAAAGATGGCTTTTTAATCAAAATTAAAATGCCTCTTAATTATTATCAAATTGAGGTTCTGATAAAATTGGAGTAGTTCTTTTTCTCTTTTTTGAATTCGGTACAGAAGATCTAATTTTAGAATTTTTTTGACTAAACTTAGTAAATTCCTTTCTAATTTTTTTACCTTTTAATACATCTTTAATTTCATCTCCAGTTAAAGTTTCATATTCTAATAAACCTTTTGCTAATTTATGTAAATCTTTTATATGTTTCTTTATTATTTGTTTTGATTTTTTGTAAGCCTCATCAACTATTTTTCTTACCTCTTTATCTATTTCCTGCGCAGTATTCTCAGAAACATTCTTTCTTTGAGTTACTGAATGTCCTAAAAAAACTTCCTGTTCGTTCTCGCCATATGATAAAGGACCTAATTTATCGCTCATACCCCATTCTGTTACCATTTTTCTTGCTATATCTGTTGCCATACTAATATCAGATGAGGCTCCTGTAGTTACTTTTGAATATCCAAAAATTAATTCTTCTGCAATTCTTCCACCCATTGCTACAGCTAAATCCGCTTTTATTTTTATTCTAGGCATAGAAATTCTATCACTCTCTGGTAATCTCATGACCATTCCTAGTGATCTACCTCTAGGTATTATAGTAGCTTTATGAACTGGATCAGAATCTTTAAGATTTATAGCTACAATTGCATGACCAGCTTCATGATATGCCGTTAATTTTTTTTCTTCTTCTTTCATTACCATTGATCTTCTTTCAGCACCCATTAAAACTTTATCTTTAGCATCTTCCATGTCTTGCATTGTAACAAACCTTTTATTATGTCTCGCTGCAAGTAAAGCTGCTTCATTGACTAGATTTGCCAAATCAGCTCCCGAAAAACCCGGTGTTCCTCTTGCAATAATTTTAGAATTTACATTAGGTGCTGTAGAAATATTCTTTAAATGAACATTTAATATTTTTTCTCTTCCAAGAATGTCTGGATTTGGAACTACAACTTGTCTATCAAATCTTCCCGGTCTTAATAATGCTGGGTCAAGAACATCTGGTCTATTAGTTGCTGCAACTATTATCACACCCTCATTACTTTCAAAACCATCCATTTCTACTAATAATTGATTAAGTGTTTGCTCTCTTTCATCATTTCCGCCTCCTAATCCTGCACCTCTATGTCTTCCAACTGCATCAATTTCATCAATAAAAATAATACAAGGTGCATTTTTTTTTCCCTGTTCGAACATATCTCTTACTCTTGATGCGCCAACTCCAACAAACATTTCAACAAAATCAGATCCTGAAATTGTAAAAAAAGGAACACTTGCTTCTCCTGCAACAGATCTAGCTAATAAAGTTTTACCACATCCTGGAGGCCCAATAAGTAATACTCCTTTGGGTATTTTGCCACCCAATCTTTGGAATTTACTTGGATCTTTTAAAAAATCTACAACTTCTTCTAATTCTTGCTTAGATTCATCGATACCAGCAACATCTTTAAACGTAATTGTTCCAGTTTTTTCATTTAACATTTTTGCTTTTGATTTGCCAAATCCTAGAGCTTTCCCACTGCCAGATTGCATTTGTCTCATAAAAAAAAGCCAGACACCAATAAGTAAAAGCATAGGAAACCAAGATAAAATTATACCTAAAAATGAAGAGCCTTTCTCTGCTGGAGCAACATCAATTTTTACATCTTTTTTTGAGAGTTTATCAATTAAATTTGGGTCGTATGGTGTATATGTTTTAAATTTTCTTCCATCAGCTAAATTACCAGTTATTAAATCTCCTTTAATTTTTACATCTAAAACATTATCTTTATTTAATTCTTTTAAAAAATCAGAAAAAGCAATGTTTTGAGTTTTTATATTTGTACTTGGTCCTACAATAATATTGTAAAAAGAGGCAATTAAAAAACCTATAATAATCCATATTAAAAAATTCTTTTTCATTTTTTTCATATTTATATTATATATTTAATCTTTTTTTTTTTAAGAACAATATATGCTTTATTAATTAAATCTAGTCAAACCTAAGGTCGGTTTAAAGCTCATATTAATATTTGAAAAAAGTTTCTTATTTTTCAAATTTGAATAATAATTTAAATGAGGAACTGACAAAATATTTTTATTTTTATCTTTAAAAGCAGGCAATGAAATAATTAATTTTATTAAAATTCTTTTATTTTTTTTTAATATATTGTTCTTTGTGTTGATATCCTTCCAACCATCTAATTTTAATTGATCAATATATAAAGATTTATTAATTTTTTTTTTAAAATCTAAGAATTTTTTTTTCTTCATATCAATTTCAAATCTATCATCCCAATAAAATTTATCATTTATTATCTTCAATGTTTGCTTTCTTGTATTTCTAATTATTTCTCTACAAATGTAAATCCTGTCTGAGCCTTTCTTTTTGTCTATAAAAATATGACATCCTCCTAAATTAGAATCGGGAAAAATTTTATTAGATACAATTTTATTAAAAAAATTAATTAAATTCTTATTTTTAATATTATGAGCCTTACCGGAAATAGTCATTAAGATTCTATTTAATATAATTGCAAATTCTTTTTTATTCAAAAATAATAAATTTTTCTTAACAACTGTTGCATAACCTAAAGGATTTATTTCAACATTTTTAATAAGCCAATTTAAAACTCTATTTTCTGATAATTTCCTTTTTTTTTTAGCATTCTGTAAAAGTTTTTGAAATTTTTTATTAGTTAAACCTTCTCTTTCTAAGATTGGTAAAGCCTTTCTATATCTATTTCTTGTATATTTTGAAGATTTATTACTTTCATCTTCAATCCATTTCACTTTATGCTTTACTAAATAATCTTTAATTTCTTCTTTATTTAAAGATAATAAAGGTCTTAAAATTCTAATCTTTTTTTTAAAAAGAATTTTTGACATAGATGATAGACCATAAACATCGCTATTAGAGTTAAGACGAATTAAAAAAGTTTCTTTCTGATCATCGAAATGGTGGCCAATTAATAAGTGAAAAATATTATTTTTAAAACACCATTCTTCAAAAGTTTTATATCTAAAATCTCTTGCTCTTTCTTGTAAACTATTAATTCTTTTTCCGTAATCCCATTTGAATAAATAATTTGAAATTTTTTTCTTATTGAGAATTTTTTTAAACTGTTCATATTCTTTTTTGCTATTTTTTCTTAATCCATAATCTATTACAAGTGCGGAAATCTTTCCGCCATTCCTTTTTACCCACTTCTCACATAATAAAGTTAAACAAAGACTATCTGAACCTCCTGAAACTCCAATCGCTAAATGAGGTTTATTCTCAAAAGGTCCTAAGGAATCCATAGTTTTAAAGAAAACATTCTCTATCATTTATTTTTTATTTTTTTTTATTTCTAACAACCCATTTGTTGAATTTCGTAATTTGCTTTTTTTAATGTTGATTTGTCACTATCTGGATATAATTTATTAATTTTTTTTAAAGCATCACAAGCTTGTTTTGTTTTATTTAGATTCTCAAGAGAAATTCCTATTTTTAACAAACTATCCGGAGCTTTCTTATTTTTTTTATACTTTTTTATAACCTGACCATACATGAATATAGATTCATCATACTTTTGTCTTACAAAAAGTGACTCGCCTGCCCAAAAATATGCTTCTGGAACTAATTTGTCATTAGGATACTTTTTTATAAATCCTTTAAATGCATTTTCAGCATCCTCGTAATTTAAGTTTAGTAAAGCTGTTTTGCCATATTCGTACAAACTTTCAGGAGTTTGGAAATTTTTTGCAAATTCCATATTGTTATTTTCTTTATTTGGATCTTTTATTGTCCCTAATATTTCAGTATCTCCTCCTGAAGCATCTATCTGTGATTTGTTACTAGGATAAGCATAAGTATCGCTTTCAGGTGTAGATCTTTTTTCAATCGATTTATTATTACCAGGATTTGATAATCTAAAATCTATATCAGAGTCTAGTTTATCTAATTTTTCCTGCAATTGGCTTAGTCTAAAGAAAATTTCTTCAAATTGTCCTGTAACTTTTCTAAAATCATTCTCTAATTTATTTATTCGAATTTCATGTTTTGATGAAATTGGCCCTTTTTTAGAAGATTCAGTATTTTCATCACTACTTCCAGAATATAATGATTTTTGTATATCTGCTAATTCTACTTCTATTCGATTTAATCTTTCATTAAGTAAATTAAAATCAAATTCATCTAAACTATAGGTTGGTAGAAAATTAAAAAAAAATACCAGAAATAAAATTATAAATTTTTTGTTATTTATTAATAGCATTTGTTTTGCAATGATTTAAAGACATAATTAAAGATATTAAATCACATTAAAAATGATTCAATGTTTAGATTACTATAAAATTCTTTTTTAGATAAATTAAATAAGTCTTTATATTATATTATCTTTCTACATCCATAGTCGTAACTGATCTTCTATTTTGTGACCATGCATCTTCATAAGAACCTTCAACATCTGGTCTTTCTTTACCAAATGAAACAAGACTTACTCTTTCAGGAGAAACGCCTAGAGATACTAAATAATTCTTAGTAGCGTTGGCTCTTCTTTCGCCCAAGGCTAAGTTATATTCTCTTGTGCCTCTTTCATCGCAATGACCTTCAATTAGAATATATTTAGTTGGGTTTTCATCTAGCCAATTCGCTTGAAGATCTAATGTTGTTTCATCTTCACCATCTAGAATATACTCATCATAACCAAAGAAAATTTTAGCAGGAACCTTCAAGTCTTTATCCAAATAAGACATTCCGCCTTTTTCATATAGACCGGTTGTAACGTCTTCAACTCCACCCTGTTGTTGTGCACAGTTTGTAAGTATCAAAATAAATAAAACAGATAAAAAAGATTTAATATTCATTGTTATATATCTCCCATTAATAATAAGCTATTAGCTAATTATAAAAAACCTAGCATAATTATAATATCATCAATAAGTTATACAAGCGTTTTTTTTTATTGAAGTAAAGGAGACCAAGCAGGATCTGATGCTTCTAATGGTGTTATAATCTCTTTTTCATTAAATCCAGTTAAATCAATTAGATATATTCTTGTTTTACCGTCTTTTTTATTTTTAGGATAATCTTTCTTAGTATATGCAATCATTCGACCATTAGGTGTCCATGTTGGCCCTTCAACTAAAAAACCTTTTGCTATAACTCTTTCTCCTTTACCTTCTGGAGTCATCACACCTATATAAAAAGTGTTTTTATAAAACTTTGTAAATGCTATATAATCGCCTCTTGGAGACCAAACTGGTGTAGAATAATTTCCTGTACCAAAACTAATTCTTTTAATTTTTTTACCTTGACTTGTCATTACGTAAAGTTGCGGAGACCCTCCTCTATCAGAATTAAACACTATTTTTTTAGTATTTGGTGAATAAGAAGGTGATGTGTCAATTCCTCTATATTTTGTAATTTGTTTAGTTATATTTGTTTTTAAATTTAAAGTATAAATATCAGAATTTCCTTCATGGGCTAGTGTCATAATAACTTCATCGCCTAATGGGGAAAATCTAGGTGCAAAAGTCATTCCAGGAAAATCTCCTACAATCTCTTGTTTTCCTGTTTCAATATCTAAAAGATACACTCTAGGAATTCTTCCTATATATGATAAATAAGTTAGCTCTTGTTGAGAGGGAGAGAATCTTGGTGTTAAAACTAGGTTTTTTCCATTAGTTAAAAAACGGTGATTTCCCCCATCCTGATCCATTATTGCTAAGCGTTTTATTCTCTTTTTCATCGGCCCGCTTTCTGCAACATAAGCAATTCTTGTATCAAAATAACCTATTTCTCCTGTTAATCTTTCATAAATTTTATCAGCAATACGGTGTGAAATTTGTCTCCAATTACTTCTTGTTGTATTGAATGCCCAACCAGCCATTTGTTGTTCTGCAAAAATATCCCATAATCTAAATTCTATCCTTATTTGTCCATCTTGTTTGACTAAAACAGATCCGACAATTAATGCTTGGGCATTAATTACTCTCCAATCTGCAAATTTTGGAAGAATATTGATGTTTGAAATTTCTTCTATATATGCTTTTGGATCTATTACTCTAAATAATCCTGAATTTTCTAAATCTTTCATAACTAAATTAGATATCTGATTTCCTAAAATTTTTTCTTCTTCATTAATACCAATAAAATTATTTATACCTATTGGTGTTGGCTCAGTATATCCGCTTGTTATATCAATTTTTAATTCAGCATTAGAATATGGAATTAAAATAAAATATAAAAAAAGGATTAATATTATTTTTTTAAAAAACATTTTAATTAATAACCAATAACATTTTTTGGATCAAAGTTTAAAGTAATATTTTTCCATTTATCATATTTGTCTATCGGAAGTGGTGCATTTCGACATCTAGGATTAAGCACAGCTCTTAAAGCACTTTCAGCCGCAGTTCTAAAATAACGATCTTTTTTCATACGATTTATATCTAATATTCTTGCATCTAAAACATTCCCTTGTCTATTAAAT
>CAZEYC010000021.1:0-9498 GCA_964516965.1 uncultured Alphaproteobacteria bacterium
TATCTAAATTCATTTTTGCTCAGGATTCTTCTGCTGCTATTTTTGTATATCATAGATTTGGAGAAAATACATTTCCATCAACAAATATCAAAATGTCACAATTTAAGCAACATATTAACGAGCTTGTAAAAAATAATTATAATGTTATCGATGTCTCTATAATTATAGATCATATTATTAATAATAAAGATTTGCCTGAAAAGACTGTTGGAATTACCATTGATGACGCCTATAAAAGTATTTATACAGATGCTTGGCCAATTTTAAAAGCTTCTGGATTACCATTCACAATATTTGTTTCGACAGGATTGGTTAATTCCAAATCAAAGAAATATATGAATTGGAATCAAATTAAAGAATTATCTGATTCAGGTGTAACTATAGGAAATCATACAGTAAATCATTTAAATTTAGTAAATGAAACTGAAGAAACTTTGGAAAGAGAGGTAAATGACGCTAAGCAATCATTTATAAATAATCTAGGATATTCTCCTGATATCTTTTCATATCCATATGGAGAATACAGCCTCAAAATAAAAAATTTCATCAAAAACCAACAATTTAAAGCGGCTTTTGGACAACAATCTGGAATATTGTTTAATGAAATAGACTTATATGAGCTTCCTAGATTTGCTATGAATGAAAAATATGGTTCATTAGAACGTTTTAAATTTGCTGCAAATGCACTACCATTAGCAGTCAAAGAAATTATACCGAGAGATTTAGTTATAAATGAAATTAATCCTCCTTTAATGGGTTTTACACTTATTAAAGATATTCCTAGTAAAATAAAATGTTATTCCTCACATGGCATAAATACTACTACTTCTGAATTAACAGAAAAAAGAATAGAAGTAAGATTTGATAATAAATTTCCTTTAGGTAGAACCAGAGTAAATTGCACAACCAGTAATAATGGAAAATGGCATTGGTTTGGAATTCAGTTTATAAAACCAAATTAATTTTTTGCGCTTTTATATTCTAAATAATCAAATTTATCTAGGCTATTAATTTTTATTATTTTTTGAACTTTAGTTATATATTTATCACCTAATTCTGAATAACTTTCTAGTGTTTTAGCCAAAACTATACCATCTAAATGCTTTTTTATTGATCTTTGTGCTTTTCTTGATTTTCTAAATTTTTTATACGCACGATGAGTATTTAAATTTTTTATATAGGCCTCTACAGAATCTGATAAATTATTAAATTTTCTTACTTTAATTAAAGGATTGTTATTTTCAGCAGGATATATGCCATTAACCGAAGAACCAACTACTTTTTGACCAAAGAATGCATTACCTTCTTTTGCAAACCTTGATGTCCCCCAACCGCTTTCTATAGCAGCTTGAGCAAGAGTTAATGAAATTGGAACAATGTCCACTCTTTCTTTTAAAACATTTATATCATTATTTTTTACTTTATATTCTTTAAACGTTCTTTTTAAAAAATCTGCATCTAAAACATTTAAATTATTAGCTTTTAATTTTTTCTCCACTAAAAAAATTTTTCTTCTTTTTTCTAAAATATCTTGGTTAATTTCTTGAATTATTGGAAGAAAAACTGATATAAACTGTAATTTTTTTTCCTTTATTGTAAGATTATTAACTTTTTTTAATTTTTTTTTCTCTATATTTACACTTTTATAAATTAAGTTTTTTGCATTTTCATTATTATGCCTAGTTGTGGAATTTACATATTGATTGGTATCACTTTTTGTAAAGTTATTTAATGAAATATAATTTGCAGTTAAAGCTAAAAGAAAAACAGCAATGCTCATGCTCAACACAAATGAGTATGGAGAGTATTTTTTCTTTATTTTAAAAAAAACGACTTTATTTCTTTTCATCTTATCTACTATATATAGTATAATTATTTATCTTAACAACATTATAATGTGTTATTTTAAAATAACAATTTATAAATATAAAAAAATTTAATTTTTTAATTTATAGCATGAACTTCCTTAACTTGAGGAAAATGATGCTTTAACAAATTTTCTATACCTTGTTTCAATGTTGCTGTAGAACTTGGACAACCGACGCACGCACCTCTTAATGTTAAATAAACAATGCCATTTTCAAAATTTTCAAAAATTATATCTCCTCCATCTTGAGCAACTGCTGGACGAACTTTTTTATCAATTATATCTTTAATCTGTTCTGAAATTTTATTCCTAACTTTATTGTCTTTTTTATTATCTTTAATTGATTTGTCAAAATTAATTTCATTAGTATTAAAAAATTCTATTAAAAAAGTTAAAACTTTTGGCTTAACACTTCCCCATGTTATTTCTTCTTTTTTTGTTATAGATATAAAATTTTTGCCAATAAAAAAACTTTTAATTCCAGAAATTCCAAACAATTCATCTGTAAACTTATTTGCTCCTGCGTCTTTTACAGAATTAAATTGAATACCGCCAGTAGAGGTAAGCTCTTTATTAACTTTAAATTTTAAAGTTTCAGGGTTTGGTGTAATTTCTGTTTCAATATTCATAATAACAATCTAATAGATTTGGTTAAATATTCAATAATCCAATAATTTTTTTAATTTCTTTTAAATTATTATTGGAAATTTCATTTGCCTTATCTTTTCCTTTTTTCAAAATATTTTTTATATAATCTTTATTATTTAGCAATTCTTTAATTTTTTTTGATATTGGTTCGACAGTTTCTAATACAGAATCTGTAAGAATATTTTTAAATTCTGAAAATGTTTTACCAGACATTTCTTTTATAACATCATCTAATTTTTTATTAGATAATGACGCATAAATACCTAATAAATTTTCAGCTTCTGGCCTATCTATTAAATCTTCTTTCTTTAAAGGTAATGTATGTGGATCAGTTTTTGCCTTTTGAATTTTTAATTTAATTAAATTAGCATCATCCATCATATTGATTCTTGAATAATCAGAATCATCTGATTTACTCATTTTTTTTTTACCATCTCTAAAACTCATAACTCTAGTAGATTCACCAAAAATCTGTGGTTCAGGTAATGGAAAAAAATTAGTTTTATATTTTCTATTAAAAGCTCCCGCTATGTCTCTTGCTAATTCTAAATGTTGTTTTTGATCTTCCCCTACTGGCACATGTGTGGCTTTGTATGCCAAAACATCTGCGGCCATTAGTACAGGGTAACTATACAAGCCCAAAACTGCATTATCCTTTTTCTTGCCTGCTTTTTCTTTAAATTGGGTCATTCTATTGAGCCATCCTAAAGGAGTTATACAACTTAATAGCCACGTTAATTCAGCATGAACTGAAACTGAATTTTGGTTAAAAATTAAAGTTTTATCTGGATTAATTCCACTAGCAATGTATGCAGCTGCAACTTCTAATGTGTTATTTTCCAATTCTTTTGGATCCTGTGGCACTGTTAAAGCATGAAGATCAACAATACAAAAGATACATTCAAAATCCTTTTGAAGATTAACCCAATTTTTTATTGCTCCTAAATAATTACCTAAATGTAAATTACCTGATGGCTGTACTCCTGAAAAAATTCTATTCATATTTATAATCTAAAAGATTTGTATACTTGTCTCAAATAATTTTTTATTTTGATTTTAATAATCCTTTATTTGAAATATTTATAACTTTAAATAATAGACATAAAATAGAAAAAAGTAACACTCCAAATACAACAAATAAAAACAAAAAAATTAATTTAAAATCAGTTGTTATATTTAAAATATCTTTTAAATAAAAAATTATTGAAGTAAAAATAATACAAACAAAAAAAAGTTTTTTTATTTGTTTTTTTAATTCTTGATCAATTAATAAGTACTTAGATTTAGTTAGAATTATAAAAAGTAAGAAAGCATTTACCCAAGATGTTATAGCCGTAGCCAAAGCTATGCCAACATGTTGATAAAACTGCATTAATATAATATTTAATATCAAATTTAAAAAAACACAAAATATGGCAATTTTAACTGGTGTTACTGTATTATGCCTAGCAAAAAAAGCTGGGGCTAAAACTTTAACTAATATGTAAGCAGGGATACCAATTGCAAATGCTTGTAATGCCTTTGCTGATAAAATTCTATCTTGAAAAGAAAATTCACCTCGTTCAAAAAAAGCAGAAATTATCGGATCTGAAAGAATAAAAATTGCTATGGCTGCAGGAAACGAAAGTATTATTGAAAATTCTAAAGATCTGTTATGACTATAATTGGCTTTTTCATAATTTTTATTACTTATTTGTTTAGATAATTTTGGAAGTAAAATAGTTCCAACTGCAACACCTATCAATGCAATAGGTAATTGATTAATTCTTTCAGCATAATATAAATATGATATTGATCCAGTGGGTAAAAAAGATGCAATAATAACATCAATTAGTAAGTTTATTTGAATTACTCCTGCACCAATAGCACCAGGTACAATTAACTTAAATAATTTTCTTATTTTATTGGTAAATTTAGGTTTTGGAAAAAAAATATAAAATTTATTTTTAAATATTCCATAAAACAAAAAAATTAATTGGACTAAACCTCCAAAAAAGACTGCCCATGAAAGCATGTGTCCTTTAGTTGTAAAAAAACTGTCAAAACTCATAATAAAAAAAATAAAGGAAAGATTTAACAAAATAGGTGCTGCTGAACCTATAGCAAATTTATTAAATGAATTTAAAATTCCAGTTAATAATGAAACTAAAGAAATAAAAAACAAATAAGGAAATGTTATTCTTGATAATTGAATCAATAGTTCCAATTTTGATGGGTGATTAATAAATCCTGGGGCTAAAATATAAACAACAACTGGCATGAAAAATTCAATGATTAAAATCGTTAACAATAAGGTAAAAAAAAGTATAGAAAAAACCTCAGATGCAAATTTTAAAGCTTTTTGTTTGCCTTCTTGTTTTAATATTGAAGAAAATGATGGTATAAACGCAGCATTAAATGCACCTTCTGCAAATAACCTTCTAAAAAAATTTGGAAGTTTAAATGCTAGAAAAAAAATATCCGCAATTAATCCAGCTCCAATCACAAAAGCAATTAATATATCTCTTATAAACCCTAAAATTTTACTAATAAATGTAAGACCGCTTATCGTTACAAAAGGTTTAAGTAGTTTCATTTAATAAAAATTTAAAAAATTATTTATTTCTTAAAAGTAATAAAATTTGTTTTTTTAATTGATCAATTTTTTTAACTGAAAGAATTTTTTTACCCTTTAAATCTGTTATATAAAAAATATCTGTAATTTTATGACCCATGGTTAAAATTTTAGCACTACTTATTTGTAAACCTAAGCTATATATCCTTTTTGTTAAATCATAAATAAGACCAATTCTATCGAAAGTATTTATTTCTATAATTGTACTGCTTTCACTCATAGTATTATCTACATAGATCTTTGGCGTTATATTAAATAAATTTTTTTCATTCTTTTTTTCATAATTTAAAGAAACTTTTTCTTCATCAAAAAATCCATGATTTAAAGTTTTTTTTAAAATATTTTTTAATTTTGGCAAATTATATTTTGTATCTAAAAATAATCCCTTTTTATCTTGAACCCAAATCATATCAAGAGCCATTGAATTTTTTAACGTATAAACTCTTGCCTCAACAATATTAAATCCACAAGCAGCTATAACTTCAGCACATTTAGATAATAAACCAGGTTTGTCTCTTGTATAAATTATAATTTCAGTAGCAAGTTTATAATTATTTTTTTTTAAACTTATAAATAAATTTTTTTGATATTTAAAAACAATGTTGAAATATCGATTTAAATTTTTTTCTCCGCTATTTAAAATTAAATCTTTAGGAAAAATATCAAATAAATTTTTAAATTTTTTATTCGGTATATTATGAAATCTTTTTTTTAATTTAGATCTAATTAAGTTAACATTTGGTAAAAAAATTCTTTTTTTACTAGCTAAAATAAATTTCCTAGATTTTAAAAATAATTCTCCCAATAAAAACTTATTCCATGAATTCCATACTTTTTTTCCTGTAGCTTTCATATCTACAACAGTAAAAATAAATAATAATTTTAATTGTTCCAGTGAGTTTATTTTTTTTCCAAACTCTAATATTGTTTTTGGATCTTCAAGATCTAAACGTTGTGAAACTTTGCTCATTATTAAATGATTTTTTATTAACCAAATTATACTATTAGTTTCTATTTGATTTAAATTTATAATAGAACAAAATTTTTTAGCTATTTTACTTGAAACTAAAGAATGATCTAAACCTCTTCCTTTACCTAAATCATGAAAAAAAAGGGCAATATACAAAACTTTTGGAGATAAAATTTCAGAAAAAATTTCATTATATAATTCTTTTTTACTGTCAATTTCTATTTGATTTAGAATTCCTATAGCTCTTAATGTATGTTCATCAACAGTAAAGGTATGGAAACCACCAAACTGCATTTGTCCTACAATTTTTTGAAAGTCAGGTATTAACTTTCCCAAAAGTCCTGTTTCGTTTATAAGCTTTAAATATTTCTCTGGATTTTTTTTTGAAGTTAAAATTTTAATAAAAATTTCTAAAATTTCTTTTTTTTTTGATATATTTTTATCAATCTTTAATAAATTTTTTATAATTGATTTTAAAGCTATAGGATGAATATCTAAGTTTTTTTTTTGAGCTAAATAAAAAATTCTAAATACCTTCTTAGTATTTTTTTTAAACAAAAAATTTTTATTAAAATTTATTCTTTTATTGGTGATAACAAAATCTTCAATTTTATTTTTATATTTATATTTATTATTTTTTTTATTTCTCAAAATAGTTGATTTTTCTTTTTCCTCTATCGCCGTGCAATAAATTCTAATTAAATCGCTTACTTTTTTAGCTGTTAAAAAATAGTGTTTCATTAATCTTTCTACATCTATTGTACCCTTATGTTTTTTGTAGCCCATTTTTTTTGCTATTTCAGTTTGGTACTCAAAATTTAATTGTTCATTTGGTCTATGTGATAAATTATGAAGATGAGTTCTTATTGTCCAAAAAAATTGTTTAGATTTAAAAAAGGATTTGGCTGAATTTTTATCTAATATTTTTTTTTTAACAAGATCTTTTAAATCGTTCGCATTATAAAAAAATTTTCCAATCCATGATAATGTTTGTAAATCTCTAATACCTCCCTTTCCATTTTTAACATTAGGTTCTAATAAATATCGTGAATCAGCATTTTGTTTTAGTCTATTTTCTCTTTCTGTTAATTTTTTTGATATAAAATTTATGCCTTGAACATTAATAATTTTTTTTTGGTAAAAACTATAAGTTTTATTATAAATATTTTTGTTCCCTGCAATAAAACGACTTTCTAGGATAGATGTTGCAATATCTAAATTTTTTTTTGAAAAATAAATACATTCTTTTGGTGTTCTAGTCGCATATCCTACTCTTAAACCAAGATCCCATAAAATATGCAAGAATGGTTTAACACTATTTTCTAAATTTTTTTTATTTTTAATAGAATGCAAAAAAAGTATATCAATATCTGAAAAAGGAGCTAGCTCTTGCCTACCATAACCTCCGGTGGCAACTACTGCAAAATTATTTAATATTGTTTTACTTAAAGATACAAAATTTTTGAAACAATTTATTATTATTTTATCTATAATATTTGATCTAAAAAAAGCAGCTTTTAATCCATCATTTTCTATTAAAAAAGAATCTTTTATTTTTTTTGAAGAACTAATATAAAAATCTCGCATTTCTAAGAAAAATTCCTTCCCAACTAATTCTGTTGGCAAATTATTATTAAAATTAAAATTTTTGATCTGGGTTTGCATAGATTTTAATTTAATTAAAAACAAGAAAAATAAAATAATTTATTTTACCAATATTTAACATCTTGTAACAAAAATTTTTTTTTAGTGTAACAAAAGTGTAAACTTTCAAAATCATAATGTTTGTGTTATTTCTTATTAACCTATAAAAGGAAATGTTATGAAAAAATTTTTAATTAGTGCAATAGCAATTACAGCAGCAACTCTATTAACTGCTACTGTGGCACAAGCACGTGATCAAATAAGAATTGTAGGTTCTAGTACTGTTTATCCTTTTGCAACAGTTGTTGCAGAAAAATTTGGTATTTCTAGCCCTTTTAAAACACCTGTTGTTGAAAGCACAGGTTCTGGTGGAGGCTTAAAAATATTTTGCCAAGGAATTGGACCAACACATGTTGACATTACTAGTGCATCCAGAAGAATCAAAATTGGGGAAATTAAAAAATGTGGGGATAATGGCATTACTGACATAACTGAAGTAAAAGTTGGTTATGATGGTATCGTTATGGCCAATGCCAAGAATTCCCCATTAATGAAAGTAGACAGAAAACATATTTGGTTAGCTCTTGGTAAAAATGTCATGATAGATGGAAAAATTATACCTAATCCACACAAAACTTGGAAAGATGTGGACCCGTCTCTTCCTGATACTAAAATTGAAGTTATAGGACCTCCTCCAACTTCAGGAACTCGTGATGCTTTTGCAGAACTTGCTTTACAAGGTGGATGTAAAAAATTTCCTGAAATTAAAGCAATGAAAAAAGTAGACAAAAAAGCATTTAAAAAGCTTTGTCACACTGTTCGTGAAGATGGCGCATATATCGAAGCTGGTGAAAACGATAACTTAATAATTTCAAAACTTCAAGAAAACCCTAAAGCTTTTGGAGTTTTTGGTTACAGTTTCTTAGACCAAAATAAAGATAAACTTCAGGGTTCTATTATTGAAAATAATGGACCAACTTTTGAAAATATATCTTCAAGAAAATATCCTGTGTCTCGTTCTCTTTATTTTTATATTAAAAATTCACATGTAGGAAAGATACCTGGTATTGCTGAATATGTTTCTGAGTTTACAAGCGAAAAAGCTTTTGGAGAAGGAGGTTATCTTCAAGAAAAAGGTTTGATTCCTGCTTCAGTAGATGAAAGAACTTCTACACGAAATGCCGCAAGCAATTTATCTGTTTTATGGATGGCTGATTTTAAGTAATAAAGATAAGCTAATTTTAACCAACTTTTAATTTTTAAATTAGAAAATATAGTATTTTTATATATTATAAAATTAGATGGAATTAGATTTGACACAATATGATTATGTACATTTGGTATACTTAATTGCGCTTCTAGTTCTTTTACTAACTTTTCGACAAAGAAAAAAATAAAAAAAACTGAACATTACAGAGAGTTTTGTAAATTTAAAACTTAAAAAAACTATTTGTTTATTAAAAATCAATTCTCCAATTTAATTGAATTACCTCAACTTCGTCAAAAGCGTTGGCTGTGTCTGAAAAATTAAATTCTGCATTATAGTACTCTACTTGAACGCTATGATATGGATTAAAAAAATAATTAAACGTAAAGGTGTGATCAAAAATATCACCTCTAGTTTTATTATTAGCGGCATCCGTATAATCTTGATATCCGTAACGATATGCAATCATGGTGGCATTACTAGCTTCAATTCTTTCATATTTACCTTCGTAAGGATTATAATTTCTAAATTTTTACCTTGTCCAAAAG
>CAZEYC010000022.1:0-9282 GCA_964516965.1 uncultured Alphaproteobacteria bacterium
GGGCGTTCTGTTGCCCGGTGCCCCAAACCGCGCTTTCCTAATACTTAGGCAGCGAGAGCCAAGTTTTTGTTGGCAAATATAAATAGCCCGATAACGGTGGAACAATACCGAGTAAAGTTCATATTATTCCATGACCGTCGATCCTATATCGCCCCCATGATTCTTATTTGTGGTGGAGGCGCCGGGTACTGCCCCCGGGTCCGTTTCATTTCAAACATGACATTTATTACTATAGTTGGTTGCCCAACACTTTAAATATAGTAAATAATACTATTATTAAAAAGTATTCTCTTTATATTTAAAAAAAATTATAATTATTAAATTACTATGTCTTTAAAAAAAGAAGAATTAAATGAAATAAAAAGGCTTAGATCTAGATCTAAAAAAACACTGAGAATTACTTCACAACCTTTAGAGAAGATTCTTTATCAACCTTTTAAAGTTTTAGATCATGGTTTTATTAGGGTAATGGATTATATGGGAGACGATTCAGCAATAGTGCAATCTGCAAGAGTTTCATATGGAAAAGGAACTAAAAAAGTTTCAAACGATAAGGGTCTTATCAGATATTTGATGCGTAATTGGCATACTACACCATTTGAAATGTGTGAAATCAAATTACACATTAAATTACCTATTTTTGTTGCACGACAGTGGATAAGACATAGAACTGCTAATGTCAATGAGTATTCTGCAAGATATTCTGTTTTAGATAAAGAATTTTATGTGCCTAAAATTCAGCATATGTCTAGTCAATCAACAATTAATAAACAAGGCAGAGGAACTAATTTGTCTAAAAAAGATGCCTTAAATTTTTTGCAAATTTTAAAAGATGATGCTGAAAGAAATTATAAAAATTACGAACATATGTTAAATGAAAAAACAGGAGGAAAAATTATAGATTCTAATAAAGACGGCTTAAGTAGAGAATTAGCTAGAATTAATTTAACACTTAACACTTATACTCAGTGGTATTGGAAGATTGATTTACATAATCTTTTGCATTTTTTATATTTAAGGGAAGACTCTCATGCTCAATATGAAATCCAAGCTTATGCAGAAATCATTTTAAATAGAATAGTAAAAAAGTGGGTTCCATATACTTACAATGCTTTCAAGGAATTCCAACTCGAAAGTTTTAATTTATCTCGTAACGCTATAGAAATAATAAAAAAAAGATTGCAAGGTAAAAAGATAAGTTATCAAAAAAGCGGATTAAACAAAAGAGAATGGGATGAACTGACAAGTAAATTTGGATTTAAGTAATAAAAATTATTTAATTTGTTTGTCAATTGCATTAGCAATACTCATGATTTTTTTTCCAGCCTCTGTTTCATAATTATCTATTAAATAAGGAATCCCTTTATCACCATTAATACTAATTGCTTTATCAATAGGTATATCTCCTAAAAAATTTATTGAATTCTCTTCAGCAGCCTTTTCTACAGCACCTTTTCCAAATATATAAATTAATTCTCCAGATTTGGTTTTTAAATAACTCATATTCTCAATTATACCAAGTATAGGAACTGATAATTTTTTGAACATATTTATACCTTTAATTGCATCAATAAGAGCTAATTCTTGTGGAGTGGAGACTATAACAACACCATTTATTTTTATTTTTTGTGCAAGGGTTAATTGAACATCTCCAGTACCAGGTGGTAAATCTATTACAAGCGTATCAACCCCATCCCATGAAACACCTGTTAACATCTGTTTAAGGGCCTTAATTATCATTGGGCCTCGCCATATTACTGGAGTATGTTGATCAACTAAAAAACCAATCGACATACATTTCATATTATATTTTTCTAAAGGAACAAATCTTTTATCACTTGCAATATCAGGTTTCTTTTTAAGACCTAACATTTTAGGTATTGATGGTCCATAAATATCTGCATCTAAAATTCCAACATTATGATTTAGCTGATTCAGAGCAGTTGCAATGTTAATTGCAGTAGTAGATTTTCCTACACCTCCTTTTGCAGATGCAACTAAAACAACTCTTTTTATATCATCTAAATGATAGTATTCATTCATGTTTTTATTAAATTAATACATTAAATAATTTTATTATAAGATATAGACTTTTTCTTTATCTATAATATATATAATCCAATGAACTATTTGTAAAAACAATTATGCCATGGAATGAAAATAATAAAGAAGATGGCCCTTGGGGTTCTTCAAATAAAAAAGATGACAAACCATCAAGAAAGAAACAAAACATTAATTTTGATAATTATTTTAAAAATTTAAGTGAAAAAATAAAAAAATATTTTTCAGGAGGATCTAATAAAAAGAATGTTTTTTTCACTATATTTATTTTTCTTATTTTATGGATTCTTTCAGGCTTTTACAAAGTTAATGCTAATGAGCAAGGTGTGGTTTTAAGATTTGGAGAGTGGGTTAGAACGACTTTGCCAGGCTTACATTATCATTTACCTTATCCAATCGAAATCGCTAAAACTCCTAAAGTGACTAAAGTTAATAGAACAGAAGTTGGTTTTAGAACTATAAATAATACACAAAGAATGTTACTTGAAGAAAGTTTAATGCTTACTGGTGATGAAAATATAGTGGATATAAATTTTTCAGTTTTTTGGATTATTAGTGATGCTGGTAAATATTTATTTAAATTAAGAAGTCCTGAACAAAGCATTAAATCAGTTTCAGAAAGTGTAATGAGAGAAGTTATTGCTAATACTCCTATTGCTCAAGTGCTAGCAGAAGGTCGACAAGAGGTTGAAATTAAATCAATAGAAACAATACAAAATGTTTTAGATAGCTATAATTCAGGTATCAAAATTACTCAACTTCAATTACAAAAAGTTGATCCACCAGATCAAGTTATTGACTCTTTTCGAGATGTGCAAAGAGCAAGAGCAGATAAAGAAAAAATTATTAATGAATCAATAGCATATCGAAATGATATTATACCTAGAGCAAGAGGAGAGGCTGAAAAGATTATACAACAAGCAGAGGCTTATAAACAAGAAGTTGTAGCTAGATCAGAAGGAGATGCTCAAAGATTTGATTCAATTTTACAATCTTATAAGAATAATGAAGATGTAACCAAGAATAGAATTTATTTAGAAACATTAGAAGAAATTCTTCAAAATGCTAATAAAGTAATTATAGATACAAAACAAGGATCAGGCGTATTACCTTATCTTCCTTTACCAGAAATTAAAAAAAGAAATAAAAAAAAAGAACAAGATTCAGAAATTATAAGAAATAATGAGTTAAATAAAACTACAGATAAAAAAAAGGAAAATAATGAATAGAAATTTTGTAATAGGAACACTGGTTTTTGTTTTTGTAATTTTCTTCAATGCAATATTTACATTACATCAAACAAAACAAGCATTGATTTTACAATTTGGTGATCCAATAAGAGTTATTAACAAACCAGGATTAAAAGCAAAAATACCATTAATTCAAAATGTCATCTTTTACGATACTAGAGTATTGGATTTCGATGCAGACGTCGAAGAAGTAATTTTATCTGATCAAAAAAGACTTTTAGTAGATGCGTTTATTAGATATAAAATTATTGATCCTTTAAAATTTTACCAAACTGTTGGGAATGAAAATGGATTTAAAGCTAGAATTTCGGGTCTGTTATCTGGTAGTCTAAGAAGAGTTTTAGGTAGTGATCCATTAGAAGTTGTTTTATCTAAAGATAGAAAAAGTTTAATGGAAAAAATTCAAACTGGTATTAATTTAGAAGCGGATGATTTTGGCGTAATAATGATAGATGTAAGAATAAAAAGAGCAGATTTACCGAAAGCAAATAGTGAAGCGATATATGCTAGAATGAGAGCAGAAAGAGAGAAAGAAGCAAGACAATTTAGAGCAGAGGGAGCTGAAGAGTCACAAAGAATTAAATCAAGAGCAGATAGAGACAAAACTGTTATTTTAGCTAATGCTCAAAAAAAATCACAAATTTTAAAAGGAGAAGGCGATGGACAAGCAGTTAGAATATATGCAAAAGCTTTCAACAAAGATAAAGATTTTTTTTCATTTTATAGATCAATGGAAGCTTATAAGAAAGCTTTTAAAGAAGGCGAAGATGATCCAACATTAATTTTATCACCTGACAGTGATTTTTTTAAATATTTTGATAGCAAGAGTGGAAAATAAATAATGTTATTCTTTTTTAAAAAAAAATTATTTATTTGCTTTAATGTAATATTATTACTGTTTACATTTATTCCATCTCTTAACAGTCAAGAGTTTCCTAGTACATTTGCAGATTTAGTTGATGAATTAATGCCTTCAGTTGTTAATATCTCTACAACACAAATTGTTGAAGATCAACAAAGGAGTCCTGATTTTGAATTCCCACCAGGTTCACCTTTTGAAGATTTATTTAGAGATTTTTTTAATAAAGAGGGGCAAAAAAAACAAAGAAAAGCTACCTCTTTAGGTTCTGGTTTTATAATAGACGAGTCAGGATATATTGTAACAAACAATCATGTAATTGGAAACGCAGATCAAATTGAAGTTATTTTTCAAGACGATACAATACTAGAAGCAGAATTAGTCGGTAAGGATAGTAAAGTTGATTTGGCTGTATTAAAAGTTAAATCTAGTAAAAAACTCAAAGCAATTAAATGGGGAGATTCAAAAAAAACAAAAGTTGGCGATTGGGTATTAGCAATCGGTAATCCTTTTGGATTAGGAGGCACAGTTACCGCTGGTATTATTTCAGCCAAATCTAGAGATATAGCAATGGGAGCATATGATAGTTTTATTCAAACTGATGCTTCAATTAATAAGGGAAATTCTGGTGGCCCTATGTTTAATATTAAAGGCGAGGTTATAGGAATTAACACAGCGATATTCTCTCCTTCAGGAGGTAGTGTAGGTATTGGTTTTGCTATTCCTACAGAAATGGCCGAACCAGTAATTAGTCAATTAAAAAAATTTGGTAAAACAAGTAGGGGTTGGTTAGGAGTTAGAATTCAAACAGTGACAGATGAAATAGCCGAAGCTTATGGTCTGAAAAAAACATCTGGAGCATTAATAGCAAGTGTGACTGATAATAGTCCAAGTTCAAGAGCAGGAATAAAGCCTGGTGATATCATTTTAAAATTTGATGACCAAGAAATTAAAAAATCTAGAGATTTACCTAGAGTAGTTGCTGCAACAAAGGTCGGAAAGACAGTAGATGTTGTTATATGGAGAGGTAAAAAACAAATTGTTTTAAAAGTCAAAATTGGCGAGTTAGAAGCTTTTGAAAAGATTGAGAAAGCTAAAGTAAAAATTGATAATAAAAATAAAATAAAGAATTTAGGATTACAATTAACTAAAATCACTCCTAATATTAGAATGCAATTTAATATACCAAAAAATATTCAAGGAGTTTTAATACTTGAAGTAGAAAGTGATAGTGTAGCAGCAAAAAAAGGATTAAAAGCTGGAGATATTATATTAGCAGTTGTAAATAATGACACTTCTCAAACTCATAGAAAGGTTTTTTTACCTATTGATGTTATTAATGCTGTAAAAAAAGCAAAACAAGATGGAAAAAAAATAATTCTATTATATGTTCATCATTTAAATAGTAGCCCTGGATACGTTCCATTAAAAATAGTAAATTAACCTGTATTATTAAATTTGTTTTTGCAATTAAAAGAAAATCCAATAGTACTTGTAATCGCTGGCCCAACTGCTTCTGGTAAGACTCAACTTGCTATTGATTTAGCAAAAAGATTTAAAGGAATAATCATAAATGCAGATAGTCAGCAAGTATATAAAGATATAACAATACTTTCTTCTCAACCAGAAAAAAAGAATTTAGAAAAAATTCCTCATAAATTATTTAATTTTTTAGATTTTTATCAAAGTTTTTCAGTGAAACAATGGTTTTTATTAACTGAGAAAGAAATTTATAAAACTTTAAAAAATAAAAAGATTCCTATAATTGTAGGTGGAACAGGTATGTATTTAAAAGCTATTATTGACGGTCTTACTATATTACCTGATATTCCCAAATCTGTTAGAAAAGATGCTGTTGATCTTATGAACTCTTTAGGATCAAAAGAATTTTATAAAAAACTTAAAGCTAAGAATTTTCTTTGTGTTAATAATATCAACCCAAATGACAAGAGTAGATTAATAAGATCTTGGGAAATATTTAAAGTTTCTAAAAAATCTATTTATGAATTAAAAAGAAAAAATGAAAAAAAAAAGATTAAAGGAGTTTTTTTTTTTAAGATCTTGATAAAACCTTCTAGACGGAGTGTTTATTCAAATTGTGAAATAAGATGGAATAATATGATTAAAAAAGGTGCTATTAATGAAGTAAAAAAAGTTATAAAAAAAGAGAATAATTTAAAAAAAGAAAATCACTTGAAAACCATAGGTTTTAAAGAGTTAAAAAATTTTTTAGAAAAGAAATCAAATTTAGAAATTGTTTCGAAAAAATGTGTGAAATCCACGAAAAATTATGCGAAAAGACAATATACATGGTTTAAGCATCAATTTTCTCCAAATATTGTATTGAAAACAGTATATAATGGAAAACAAAAAAATAATTTTATAAAAGAAATAGCAGACAAGTTGTTGACCAATCAATAAATCATAATTAAGTTTATTTATAATTCTTTTTTAAAAAAAAATGGAATATAAAAAAAAATGCAATGGCGCAGAAATAGTTTTAAGGTCTTTAGCCGATCATGATTCAAATATTGTTTTTGGTTATCCTGGTGGCGCTACATTACCAATATACGACGAATTATTTAAACAAAAAAAAATTAAACATATTCTTGTAAGACATGAGCAAGGAGCAGTGCATGCAGCTGAAGGATATGCAAGATCTAGCGGAAAAGTTGGAGTTGTTTGTGTAACATCAGGTCCAGGCGCAACAAATTGTGTTACTGGATTAGCTGATGCTTACATGGATAGTATTCCTATTATTTGTTTAACAGGCCAAGTGCCTACGAAATTAATTGGTAATGAAGCTTTTCAAGAAGCAGACATAACAGGCATAACAAGGCCTGTGACTAAGCATAATTATTTAGTAAAAAATATAAAAGATCTAGAAAAAATAATGCATGAGGCTTTTTATATTGCATTAAATGGTAGGCCAGGACCCGTCTTGGTTGATTTGCCAAAAGATATCTTAAATGAAATATATTTTTATAAAGGTTTAAAAAAAATTATTAAACCCAGCTATAACCCACAGCAAAAATTTGGTTCTAAAGATATTAAAAAAGTTATTGATTTAATGTCAAAAGCAAAGAAACCTATTTTTTACTGTGGCGGGGGTGTAATTAATAGTGGTCCTGATGCATGCAATTTGCTTACTAAGCTTATAAGAAAAATCCAGTTTCCTTGTACAAATACATTAATGGGACTTGGATGTTTTCCAGCTATAGATAAACAATTTATTGGAATGCTGGGAATGCATGGCACTTATGAAGCAAATTTAGCAATGCATGATAGCGATTTAATTATAGCAGTTGGATCTAGATTTGATGATAGAGTTACAGGAAATTTATCTAAATTTTCTCCATATGCAAAAAAAATACACATAGATATTGATTTATCGTCTATTAACAAAAATGTTAAAGTTGATGTTGCGTTAATTGGCGATGTTAAAGAAATTATTAATTTAATATATTCAGAAATAATAAAAAAAGATTCTATTAATAATTTTAATAATATACAAAATTGGTGGTTACAAATATCTTATTGGCAAAAGAAGAATTGTTTAAGTTATAAAAAAATAAATTATCCAATAAAACCTCAGTATGCCATAGAAAGACTTTACGAAATTACAAAAGATACAGACACCTTTATTACAACAGGCGTAGGTCAACATCAAATGTGGGCTGCTCAATATTATAAATTCAATAAACCAAATAGATGGATGACTTCTGGAGGATTAGGAACTATGGGGTATGGACTTCCAGCTGCTATTGGAGTGCAAATAGCAAATCCTAATAAATTAGTTATAGATGTTGATGGGGAAGCTTCTTTTTTGATGACAATGCAAGAACTTTCGACAATTAGTCAATACAAATTACCTGTCAAAATATTTATTGTTAATAATAGATGGATGGGCATGGTTAGACAGTGGCAAGAATTAATTCACGGAGGAAGATATTCAGAAAGTTATACTGAATCCTTGCCTGATTTTGTAAAATTAGCTGAATCATTTGGTATTGTAGGCCTTAAAGTGACTAAAAGTTCCGAAGTTAATGGAGCTATTAAAGATATGATCAAGATAAAAAAACCGGTATTACTTGATATGGTTGTTGATCAGAAAGAGAATTGTTTCCCTATGATACCTTCAGGTGCTGCACATAATGAAATTTTGTTAGGACCTGAAGATCAAACAAAAGGTTTAATTGACGAAGAAGGAATGGTTTTAGTTTAAAAATTGTCTGAACAAAAGAAAGAAAAGCATACAATTTCTGTTTTAGTTAATGATGAACCAGGAGCATTAGCTAGGGTAATAGGTTTATTTTCAGGAAGAGGTTATAATATTGACAGTTTAACTGTTGCGCCAGTTAATTTGGAGAGGAAGTATTCAAGAATAATTATTGTTACTTCTGGTACCAGAATGATAATTGAACAAATTATTTCTTCTCTATCAAGATTAATTCAAGTTAGAAAAGTAATAGATTTAACTTCTGCTAATTCAACAAATGAAAGGGAACTTGCATTAATTAAAGTGACACTAAAAAATAACAAAACTCATATATTAAAAAAATTAGCAAAAAAATATAAAGCTAAGTTAATATTTAATAATTCTAAGAAATATGCATTTGAAATTACAAATTCTCCAGATATTATTAATTATTTTATTATTGATCTCAATAAGTTGGGTGCTATTGATGTATCAAGAACAGGTTTAATTGCAATTGTAAAAGATTAAGAAAATGAAAATATATTACGATAAAGATTGTGATAAAGATATTATTAAAAATAAAAAAGTATCAATAATAGGTTTTGGTAGCCAAGGGCATGCTCATGCTATGAATCTAAAAGATTCTGGAGTAAAAAATATTGTTATAGGTCTAAAAATTAATTCTTCTTCAATAGTTAAAGCTAAAAAAGCTGGCTTTACTGTTCTTTCACCAGAAAAAGCTGTTGAATATGGAGAAGTTGTTATGATTTTAATTCCTGATGAATTACAAACAGATTTATATAAAAAAATTATCAAAAAAAAAATAGCAAAAAATTCTTATCTGGGTTTTGCTCATGGATTTAGTATTCATTTTAAATTTATAAAACCAAGAAAAGATTTAAATGTATTTATGG
>CAZEYC010000023.1:0-8854 GCA_964516965.1 uncultured Alphaproteobacteria bacterium
ATTTCATATTATCTCTAAGATAATCAAAACCAAATTCGTTATTTGTTCCATAAGTCACATCACATTTATAAGCTTTTAATCTTTCCTCATCGTCTACACCTGAAGTTATACATCCGACACTTAATCCTAGGAATTTATAAATTTTTCCCATCCATTCAGAATCTCTTTTTGCCAAATAATCATTTACAGTTACTACATGAACTCCTTTTTCTTCTAATGCGTTTAAATATACTGGTAAAGTAGCAACTAGAGTTTTCCCTTCTCCAGTTTTCATTTCAGCAATCATTCCTTTATGCAAAACTATTCCACCTATAAGTTGAACATCAAAATGACGTTGTTTTAGAGTTCTTTTTGAAGCTTCTCTAACTGCAGCAAATGATTCTACTAAGATTGATTCTAAAGTTTCCTTATTTTGTAATCTTTTTTTAAATTCTTTAGTTTTATTTTTTAATTCATTGTCGCTTATTTTTTCATATTGCTTTTCTAAATTATTAATATTATGGACTTCATTTTCTAGTTTTTTAAGAAATCTTTCATTAGCACTTCCAAAGATTTTTTTTGCTATTTTTAAAAACATTAACTTTAATTAAATATATATACTTGAGAATATTTATATAAGACTTTATTGAAAAATATATAAGTATATTTTTTTATTTTTATTTGTTTTTTATATTTTAAAGGTTATCTAATATTAAATTTATTTTTCATTATTATTTTTAATATTTACTTATGGTAAAATCAAAACATGTCATATCCTAAAATCAATAAATTAGATGGTATTTTAATATCAACTATTTCAACAGGTATTAAAAAAGGAAATAAAAAAGATTTAGTTATTATTAATATTGACAAAAATGCAAATACTGTTGGGGCTTTTACTAATTCTGAAACAAAATCAGAAGCAGTTAAATGGTCAAAATATAATATCAAAAATAATATAAAAGCAATTGTAGTTAATTCGGGTAATGCTAATGCTCTCACTGGAAAAGAAGGTTACAACTCAATAAAAATGTATACAACTTTCTTAAGTAAAAAAATAAATTGTAAGACATCAAATATATTAGTTGCTTCAACAGGTATTATTGGCGAACAACTAGATTACAAAAAAATTAATAAAGCAATTCCTAAATTATTAAAAAAATCAAAGATTAAATGTTGTAGTTGGAAAAGTTTTTCAGAGTCAATTATGACAACAGATACATTTCCAAAAGCTGCTACAAAAAGATTAAAAATTGGCAACAAGGTTGTGACTATTAGTGGAGTTGCTAAAGGATCTGGAATGATTTATCCAAATATGGGAACAATGTTAGGGTTTATATTTACTGATGCAAAGATACCTAAACAAATTTTAAGGAAAACATTGTTAAATGGAATACAAAAATCTTTTAATAGTATTACTGTAGATGGAGATACTTCAACTAGTGATACAGTTTTTTTAACTGCCACTGGTAAAGTTAATAATAAACAAATTACTTCATTGAAAAACAAACATTACCTAGAATTTATCAAAAAATTTAATGAATTACTTTTAGATTTAGCCTTACAAATAGTTAAAGATGGAGAAGGTGCAAAAAAACTTATAAAAATAAAGGTCAATAATTCAAAAAATTATTTAATTGCAAAAAAGGTTGCTTTTTCTATTGCAAATTCTTTATTAGTAAAAACTTTTTTAGGCTCTAAAGAACTTAATTTTGGTAGAATTTTTATGGCAATAGGTAAATCTTTGCAATTAATTAAGCAAGATAAAATTTCTTTTTCACTAGGTAATTTTTCTATAGCAAAAGAAGGAAAGTTATTAAAAAGAATTAATGCTAATAAAATTAAGAGATACATGAATAAGAAAGAGTTACTTCTTGAGATTAATTTAAACACAGGTAAAGAGTCTGCTACAGTTTATACATGTGATTTAACACAAGAATATATAAAAATTAATACAAATTATATTTCATAATTTGAATAATAAAAAAAAAATATTAGTTGCAGCAATAGCATTGATAGATTGGCAAGGTAAAGTTCTATTAACATCAAGATCTATAAGTAAAAGTTTTTCAGATTGTTGGGAATTTCCTGGAGGAAAAATAAAAAAGAATGAAAATGCCGATGACACGATTATTAGAGAATTGAAAGAAGAATTTGACTTAGATGTCCAAAAACAATCTTTAAAACCTTTAACATTTACATTTTATAATTATGAAGAGTTTGAAGCAGTATTTTTTTTCTATGTCTGTAGATTATGGAAGGGAACTGCAGTATCTAAAGAAGGCCAAAAATTGTTATGGGTTAAATTAAGCCAGATAAATAGTTATAAAATGTTACCAGCAAATAAAAAGTTAGTTGTTTCGCTTATCAATTATAGTAAATAAATATTAAAGATTTTCTTCTTTTGCATCTAAAGCTTCGGACAATCTTTTAGAAGCAGATCCTGGTTTTAAAGGTTTTTGTTGATTTTTATGTTTTTTCCATCCTGTTAAATATAAAATTTCATATGTTGCGAAAATTTTATTATTTTTAGAAAATTTTTTTTTATATATTTTATTAGCTAAATTTAAAATTTTTTTTGAAGTAAAATTTTTTTTTCTTTCAATTAAACTGTTACTTTCACCCATATTCTTTATATCATGCATTAAGCTAAATAGATCTTTGTAATATATTTTTACAACATCTCTATCAATTACAGGAAGTTGATAACCTATTTTTTGAAGAAGCATTCCTGCATCTTGTATTCTTAAAAACGGGGAAACTCTAGGGGTAATTTTATTTTTATAAAAATTTTCTGCTTCGTAAATTGAATATTTAAGCTCATGTAAAGTATCACTTCCAAATATACTAGCTAGAAACAAACCATCAGGTTTAAGAATTAAATTTATATTATTTAATGTTGATAACAAATCATTTGTCCAATGTAGATATAGATTACTTAAAACTAAGTCAAATTTATTTTCTTTAAATGGGATTTTTTCTTCATCCAAATTAATAAAAAATATATTTTTTTTATTTTTTCTAATAATTCTTTTTTTAGCTTCATTTAACATATTTCTTGAAATATCTGTTAAAATTATATTTTTCGTAAAGCTATTTTTAGGAAACATATTTAAAGTATTTCCAATTCTAGAACCAATTTCTAAAACATTAGGAAACTTCTTTTTTATTATCGATAGTCTTTCTAATAATCTTTTGTTAATTTCATCAAATAAATAATTTTTTTTTACAATATTTTTAATTACTCGATTTCTCGATAATTTAATTTTTTGTTTACTAAATATTTCGATTTTATTATCCATTAATATTAATATAATTTTTTATCTATAATTTGTTAATTTAAATATGAAAAAAAAAAGTAAAAAATTTAAAGTAGCGTGTATTCAAATGACTTCTAAAAACAATATGGATCATAACATATTAGAAGTATCTAAGAAGATAAATAATGCTAAGAAGTTAGGGGCAGACCTAGTTATTTTACCTGAAAATGTTTTTTATATGAGCAAGAATTTTAAAGGTTTAATTAAAAATTCTTATGAAGAAAAAAAACATCCAGGAATTTTTGAAATAAAAAATATTTCACTTAATTTAAAAATATTTATTTTATTGGGTTCAGTTTGTATAAAAAATAAAGGAAATTTTTTTAATCGTTCCATATTAATTGGGCCTGATGGAAAAATAAAAAAAAGATACGATAAAATTCATTTATTTACTGCAAAACTACCTGATGGATCTACATATAATGAAAAAAAATTTTTTAAATCAGGAAAAAAAATTTCAATCTATAATTTACCATGGGGGAAAATAGGTATGACTATATGCTATGATTTAAGATTTCCATATTTATATAGAAAATTAGCTCAACAAAATGTTTCTTTTATTTCTGTACCTTCAGCTTTTACACTATTTACAGGGAAACTTCATTGGCATACTTTATTAAAGGCTAGAGCAATAGAAAATGGTTGTTATTTTTTTGCACCAGCTCAAAGTGGAAAACACCCAGGCCATATCAAAACATTTGGACATTCATTAATTGTTGATCCCTGGGGTAAAATTATTTGTGATAATAAAAATAAAGATAAGATTTTTGTTAAAGAAATTGATCCAAATATTGTCAAAAAAGCCAGACAATCAATACCTTCTTTGAATTACAAAAAATAATTATTTAGGTTGCGGAACAATTCTTATATATGGTTTTGGAGATTTCCAACCGTTAGGATAGCTTTTTTTTGCCTCATCATCATTTACTGATGGAATAATTATACAATCTTCACCTTGTTTCCAATTAACCGGAGTTGCAACTTTATGTTTAGCAGTTAATTGAAGTGAATCAACAACTCTTAAAATTTCATCAAAATTCCTTCCTGTGCTTGCAGGATAGGATAGCATTAATTTGATTTTTTTATCTGGACCGATAATAAAAACAGTTCTGACTGTTAAAGTATCAGAGGCATTAGGATGTATCATGCCATATTGATTAGCTATTTCTTTATTCGTATCACAAATTAATGGATAGTTAACAGCATTGCCTTGTGTTTCTTTAATATCATTAAGCCATTTTTTTTGATCATTTATTTCATCAACACTTAAACCAATGATCTTTACATTTCTTTTATCAAATTCATTTTTTAGGCCAGCCATATATCCTAATTCCGTTGTACAAACAGGTGTAAAGGCTTTAGGGTGAGAAAATAATACTGCCCAATTGTCACCAATCCATTCATGGAAATCAATCTCACCAAGTGTAGTAGGCGCTTTAAAATTCGGCGCCTCGTCTCCAATTTTAAATGACATAATTTTAACCTATATAAAAAAATATATAAAAAAAATTTGTAAAATACAAGAAATTAAGTAAAAATACTTATTCTACAAAAAAAAAATGTATTATTTTTTTGCTACAATAAAATAATTAATATTTGTATTATTTGTTAAAGACCATTGATTTACAATAGGATTAAATTCCAAGCCTTTAATATCTACAATTTTTAAATTTTTCATTTCTAAAAAATTTGAGATTTCTGAAGGTTTTAAAAATTTATTAAATTCATGCGTTCCTATAGGAATCCAATTTAATACATATTCAGCAATATATTTTGCAAAAATTAATGACTTTAGGCTTCTGTTTATTGTTGACAAAATTAAAAAACCACCAGGTTTTATAATTTTTGTAATTTGTTCCAGGGTTTTTTTATAATTGTCTACATGTTCAATAACTTCCAAACATAGAATTAAATCAAATTTCTTTTTATTATTTTTTATAAAATTACCAAACGAAGTATTAATATAATTTATTTTTAAAGATTTTTTTAATGCATGACATTTTGCTTGTTTTAAATTATTATTATTTTCATCAATACCTATTACTTCTGCACCCTTCTTAGCAAGCGGCTCACTTGTAAGACCTCCACCACAACCAATATCAAGGATACTTTTTTTTTTAATTGATTTTTTTACTTTACTTAGAATAAATTTAATTCTTAAGTCATTTATTCTGTGTAATATTTTATAATCACCTTCTTTATTCCACCATTGATTTTTTTTTGAAAACTCCATAATTAAAATTTATTATTTAAATGATTTTAAAAGTTCTTATTTTAAATACACCAAATATAACATAAAAAAAATTTATTAATTTTCTATGAAACAAACATATTATGTAATAAATAATGAATAAAAAATTAATTGTAATAAAATTTGGCGGCACATCTTTAGGTGATATCAAAAGAATAAAAAAGGCCGCAAATATAATTAAAAAAGAAGTTAAAGCTGGCAAGAATGTAATTGTTGTTGTAAGCGCAATAGGAAAAACAACAGATGATTTGCAAAAGTTGATTAACAATTTCAATGTTAATGCAGATATTAAAGAAATTGATAGTATTTTATCCTCAGGAGAACAAATATCATCTGGCTTGATGGCTTTAGCATTAAATAACATTGGTATAAAATCACGCTCTTTTCTTGGTTGGCAAATACCAATAATTACAAATACAAATTATGGAAAAGCTCGAATTTTAGATATTAATACAAATTTTCTTAAAAAAACTCTACAAAAAGGTATTACACCTGTAATTGCTGGTTTTCAAGGAATATCAGAAGAATTGAGAGTTTCAACTATTGGAAGAGGAGGTTCTGATACAACAGCTGTAGCAATTGCATCTAAGATGTCTGCGCAGCGATGCGATATATATACTGATGTTGAAGGTATTTACACTACTGATCCAAGATGTATAAAAAAAGCAAGAAAAATAAAACAGCTTACCTATGATGAAATGCTGGAAATGTCATCAGTTGGCGCTCAAGTTTTAGAGCCTAGATCAGTTTCCTTAGCTAAAAAAAACAATTTATTAGTAACTGTTAGATCTAGTTTTAAAAATGTAAGTGGAACAAAAATATTAAAATCAAAAAAAATTATTGAAAAAAGACATGTTAGTGGAATAGTTTTTAGTAAAAACGATGCTAAGATTTCTTTATTAGGAATTCCTGATAAACCAGGAGCAGCAGCTAAAATATTTGGTTCTCTTGCAAAAGAAGGTATTAATGTAGATATGATAGTTCAAAATATTTCAGTAGATGGAAAATTTTCAGATCTCACATTTACTGTTTTACAAAGTGATTTAATTAAAGCAAAGAAGTCAATAAATGAAATAAAAAAAGAAGTAGGAATTAAAAATATTTTGCCTGACTCAAATGTTGCTAAAATATCAATAGTTGGGATTGGTATGAGAACTAATGCAGGTATTGCTGAAGATATGTTTAAAGCATTGGCTGAAGAAAAAATTAACATAGATCTTATTTCTACTTCTGAAATTAAAATTAGTGTTTTAATTGCAAGAAAGCATATATTAAAGGCTATAAATAAGCTTCATAAAGAGTTTAACTTAGATAATAAAAACTAAGTTTTAATTGATATTAAAGAGTGTGGATATTAAGTTTAAATAATGTGGATAAAATTGTAAAAAGACTTTGTTTTTAATAAAAATAAGTCATAATTATAATTAAATTTAGTCGGGATCAAATGAAAGAAGAATTTTTTAAAGAAATTGGTTTAAAATTAAATCAAACAAGATTAAAAAAAGGTTATTCACTAGAACAAGCTTCATCATCAACTAATATTGCTATTAAATATCTAATAAATATTGAAGAAGGTAATTTTCATATGTTACCTGGCAAATTCTATGAAAAATCATTTATTAAAATTTATGCTCGTGTTTTAAGAATTAAAGATACAAAACTAATAGATATTTATAATAAAGCTTATGATTTAAAATCAAATCCAATTAATTTAAAAGAAAATAAATCAGATACAAATAATTCAGGTTTCTTTCATACCAAAATGCCTAAATTGAGTTTTATAATTTTAATATTTTTTGTTTTTACATTTATAATTTTTTTTCAGTTCTTTCTAAAAAAGGAAAATATATCTGTAGTTAATATTGAAAATAAAACTAATAATACAATTTCACAATTGAATGAAATTTACGATCCAAACCAAAATAATAGTAATAATAATATTGTTGATAAAATTATAGACTTAAAGAAAGATACACCAATTAAAAATACAAATTTAAATACTGAAGATAACGAATTAAGAAATAATAAAGATACAAATTTTTATTTGAATCAAATTATAGCTGTTGAAGATGTTTGGATAGAGATAAAAGATGAGAATGAGAATGTCATTATTGCCACACTTTTAAAAAAAGATGAAACTTTTAAATTGCCTAATGAAGGAAGACTATGGATTTCAACAGGAAATGCTGGCGCTTTAGAAATAAAGAATGGTGATGGTTTTTCAAAAAAACTAGGTTCATTTGGTACAATTTTATATTCAGAATCTATTGATTCTTTAGCTAATTGGTCTTTACTAAATAAATATTAAATTTAATAATTTTTTAAAACATGTCTCTAAATCTACAGTTAGGGAATATACGTCGTAAAAGTATTCCTGTTAAAATAGGGAATATAGTGGTAGGGGGTGAATCTCCTATTGTTGTTCAGTCTATGACTAATACTGATACAGCGGATATTGATTCAACTTATAAACAAATTTTAGATTTATCAAAAGCTGGATCAGAAATAGTTAGAGTTACAGTAGACAGAGAAGAGTCTGCGAAAGCATTACCACATATTAAAGAAAAACTTTTAAAAGAAGGTTGTGAAGTTCCTTTGGTAGGCGATTTTCATTATATAGGGCATCTTTTACTAAAAAAATTTCCTGATTGTGCAAAAATGTTAGATAAATATAGAATTAATCCAGGGAATGTTGGATTTAAGGAAAAAAAAGATATTCAATTTTCTTCTATGATTGAAGCTGCAATTAAGAATAATAAACCAGTAAGAATAGGGGTTAATTGGGGTAGTTTGGATCAAGATCTTTTATCAAAACTAATGGACAAAAATTCTAAATTAAATAAGCCTTTAGATGCAGAAAGTGTAACTAAAGAAGCTCTAGTAGTTTCAGCATTGGCTAGTGCAAAAAAAGCTGAAGAATTGGGTTTGAAAAAAGAACAGATAATTATTTCATGCAAAGTTAGTGAATTACAGACTTTGGTCGAAGTTTATGATGAATTGGCAAAAAAATGTAATTATTCTTTACATCTTGGATTGACTGAAGCTGGCATGGGAATAAAGGGAATTGTATCTTCAACAGCTGCATTGTCGTTAATACTTTCAAAAGGTATAGGCGATACAATTAGGATTTCTCTTACCCCAAAACCAGGAGGAGATAGAAGAGAAGAGGTCTATGTAGCTCAAGAAATACTTCAAAATTTAGGAATAAGATCTTTTGCCCCTAAAGTAACAGCATGTCCTGGCTGTGGTAGAACAACAAGTAAAGTTTTTCAAGAATTAGCAGAAAAAATTCAAATTTATATTA
>CAZEYC010000024.1:0-8810 GCA_964516965.1 uncultured Alphaproteobacteria bacterium
AATATAATAAATGTTTTAAAAAAAATGAGTATTAATGTAGAAATTATTTTTGATAAGGAATTTGTGCCAAAAAAAAATATTGATAGAAAAAAATTATCTTTTTTTTGTTGGCAGAAAATTAATAATACTTTAATAAATAATTTATATAGATAATTAAATAAATATTTTTTTATGCAGAAAATTAAAAATTTTTATATCAAGACATTTGGTTGTCAGATGAATGTGTATGATAGTCAAAAAATAGCTGATATTTTTATTAAAATGGGCTATAAGCCTTCTATTTCACAATTTAGTGCTGATATAATTTTGATTAACACGTGTCACATAAGAGAAAAAGCAAAACAAAAGTTATATTCTGAATTAGGTAAAATTTATAAAATTAAGAAAAAAAGAATTTTAAAAAATAAAACAACTTTTATTGTAGTTGCTGGATGTGTTGCTCAAGCTGAAGGAAATGAAATTTTTAATAGAGCTCAATTTGTAGATTTAGTAGTAGGTAGTCAATCAATTCAAAAAATACCACAATTGATTAAGAAACAAATTTTAAATATAAAAAAAAACAAAATTCAAGAAAATATTTTAAATCTTGATTTTACTCCGAAAGCAAAATTTGATAATTTGCCAAAAACAAAAATTTTTAATCAAATTTCTAGCTACTTAACAATTCAAGAAGGTTGTGATAAATTTTGTAAATTTTGTGTTGTGCCCTATACAAGAGGACCTGAATATTCAAGACCAGTAATAGATATTATTAAAGAAGCAAAAAATTTAATAATTAAAGGAACAAAGGAAATTATTGTTCTTGGACAAAATGTTAATGCATATCATGGAAAAGGTTTAAATAAAAAAGAATATAATTTAGGACAATTAATATATGAGCTTGGAAATATAAGAGGTTTAGAAAGAATAAGATATATGACAGCTCATCCAAAAGATATGCATGATGATTTATATAAAGCTCACAGAGATGTAAAACAATTAATGCCTTTTTTACATTTACCTGTGCAGTCTGGTTCTAATAAGATTCTTAAGGCTATGAACAGAAACTACACTAGGGAGGAATATATAAAAATAATAGAAAAAATTAAATACTATAAACCAAATATGGCTTTTTCTTCTGATTTTATAGTAGGGTATCCAGGAGAAACTAATAATGACTTTGTTGATACTTTAAATTTAATTGATCTTGTTCAATACTCACAGTCATTTTCATTTATATATAGCCCAAGACCTGGAACACCAGCTTATGGTTTAAAAAATAATATAAAGGATTCTATAAAAAGAAAAAGACTACAAATTTTGCAAAAAAAACTTAAATTTTATCAAGAAAAATTTAATGGTAATTTTTTAAAAAAATCGCTTCCAATTTTGTTTACTAATTTTATAAAAAAAGAAAAATATCAATCATTAGGTTATTCACCGTATATGCAACTAGTAAGGATAGAAAAAACAAAGAATTTGAAAGGCAAAATTAGAAGTTTAAAAATCAAAAAAGCTTTTTATAAAAGTCTTGAAGCATCAAATATTTTTTAAAAGAGAATAAAATACATTAGTTGAATAAAAATTTATTAAAAAATACAATAAAATTTGAAGACAATAGTGTTTTACAACTTGTTTGTGGGATTTATCATGCAAATTTAAATTTAATTGAAAAAAAATTAAATGTCTCTTTAACTCCAAAAGGTAATGAAATTTCAATTATAGGTAATGCAGAAAATATTTTAATTACCAAAAATACTCTTTTAAAACTTTATGAAAGAGCAAAATTAACAGATATAATTGAAAAAAATGATATTAATTCAATAATTAATTTTATGGAAAATCATAAAGAAAAAGAAAAAAAAATTAATAATTTAGAAAAAGTTTATATAGAAACTCAGGCAAAAAAAATATTTCCACGTTCAAGAGGACAATTAAGTTTTATGAAAAGCTTAACAGAAAAAGAATTAATATTTGTAATTGGACCTGCTGGTACAGGAAAAACATTCCTTGCAGTAAGTTATGCTGTTTTTTTATTAATATCAGGAAAGATAGATAAAATTATAATTTCAAGACCTGCTGTTGAGGCTGGAGAAAAACTTGGTTTTTTACCAGGTGATTTAAAACAAAAAATCGATCCTTATTTGAGACCAATATATGATGCTTTACATGAAAACCTGCCTTATCAAAAAGTTTTAAAATTAATAGAAAATGAAAAAATAGAGATTGCACCTATAGCATATATGAGAGGAAGAACATTAAATAACTCTTATATAATTTTAGACGAAGCACAAAATACTTCTGCAGTGCAAATGAAAATGTTTTTAACACGTTTAGGAATTAATTCAAAAATGGTTGTTACTGGAGATTTAACTCAAATAGATTTACCAAGTGAAAAAAATAGTGGTTTGTTAGATGCTGAAAAAAATTTAAAGAAAATAAAAAATATTTCTTTTATTTATTTGTCTGATAAAGACGTAGTTAGACATCCATTAGTAAGTGAAATAATAAAAGCTTACAAAAAATGAAAATTAATCACAAAGTAAATATTTTTTTAGAAAGTAAAGAATGGTTAAATAAAAATATATTTTCTTCTCAAAAAAAATTAAATTCTAAAATTCATAATTTATCAAAAATGACTTTAAGAAATGCATTTAAACTATCAAAATATAAAAAAGTAGGAAGAGTCAATACTAATATTAATGTTATACTAGCTAATGATAATTTATTAAGGAAATTAAATTCAAAATTTTTAAAAAAAAATAAAAGCACTAATGTTTTATCATTTCCTAATGATAATTTTCAAAAAGATAAAAATAATTTTTTGGGAGAAATATATTTAGCCTATGAAACTTGTGCAAAAGAGTCTGAAAGAATGAAAATAAAAGAAATTGACAGGTTAAGTCACTTAATTGTTCACGGAACTTTGCATTTGCTAGGATTTGACCATAAAAAAAAAAAAGAAAAACTGAGAATGGAAATGGTTGAAAATAAAGTTCTTAACTTTTTTAAAATTAACCGTTGTTAAAAAATCATTTTATGAAAGATCTAAAAAAAATAAAAAAAAAAGATTTTAAGAAAAAAATAAAAAGTTTTTTTGAAGTTTTTGTAAAAAAAACAAAAGAAGATGGCTCTGAAATTAATTTAGAAAATTTGCTTGATACAAGAATTAAAAGCAAAAAGCCTTTAAAGATTGATGAAAAAAAAATAATTTCTAATGTTTTTAAATTACCTGAAAAGTTAATTAGTGATATTATGATTCCAAGATCAGATATAATTTCAATTAGTACCTCAAACACTATAGAAGATTTAGTTAAATTAATAGGTAGAACCAATCATTCTAGATATCCTGTTCATGATAAAAATAGAGACAATATAATTGGCATGGTTCATATTAAAGATGTTGTTACTCTATGGGATTCAAAAAAGAAAATAAACATAGTAAAATTAATTAGAAAAATTCTTTTTGCCCCTCCTTCAATGAATGTTTTAGATTTAATTTTAGAAATGAGAAAAACACATATCCATATGGCATTAATTGTTGATGAACATGGAGGTGTTGATGGTTTAGTAACAATTGAAGATTTGGTAGAAGAAATAGTTGGAGAAATAAAAGATGAACATGAAGCGCAAAAAGATTCTAAAGTTAGTTCATTTATTAAATCTGATGGAAATATTATAATAAATGCTAGAATGCAAATAGAAGAATTTGAAGAAAAATACGGACAAATTTCATTAAAAAAAAATGAATATAAAGATATAGATACTATGGGTGGATTAATTTTTACTATTTTAGGTAGAGTACCTTTAAAAGGAGAAATTATTAAACATCATTCAGGTTGTGAATTTGAAATATTGGATGCAGATCCAAGAAAAATAAGAAAAATATTAATTAGAAATCATAGACAAATATAAAAAGAATATTTTTTTAATGAAATTTTTAGATAAATTTTTTTGCTCACCTAATTATAACAAAAGGATTAAATACATTTATTCTTTTTTTTTTGGAACATTACTAGTTTTATGTCTTCCACCATATAACTTTTGGATATTAATTTTTCCTAGTATATCTTTTTTATTTTTTCAAAGTTATCTTTCTAAATCATCAAGAGAATCTTTCTTAATAGGCTGGTTCTTTGGGTTTGCTTTTTTTTTATTTGGAGTTTACTGGATTTTTAATTCTTTTTTAATAAGATCAGATATTTTTATATATTTAATTCCTTTTTGCTTAATTTTATTATCATCTCTATTAGCTATATTTACTGGCTTAGTAAGCTTCTTTAATTATAAATTAAAAAGAAATTTAATAGCGAATATAATTTTTTTTTCAGTCTTTTGGACATTAAGTGAAATTTTAAGAGGATATGTTTTTACTGGTTTTCCATGGAATTTAATAGCTCATACATGGTTAAATTTTAATAATATATTACAAATTTGTTCAGTGCGTGGAGTTTATGGGTTAACTTTTTTTACAGTTTTAATTGTTTTATCGGTAAGCATAATATTAATTAAAGAAAAAATATTAAAAAAAAATATTTTTTATTTTTCATCAGTCTTTATTTCAATTTTTTTAATTATTTTATTTGGGTACGTAAGATTAAATAATTTAAATAGTTCAATAGATAATTCGGTAAAATTTAGAGTTGTTCAACCTAATATTAATCAAAATGATAAATTAGATATTAATTATTTAGAGGAAAATTTTAAAAAAATATTAGATTTAAGTTTTTCTAATAAATTGGGCACGCTAAATTCTTCAGAAAATTTAATTATTATTTGGCCAGAAACGGCTATAACTGATTTGAATTATTTATCTAAATCAAAATTATTTAATAAAATAAAATTAAATCTAAAAAAAAATGAATATATAATATCTGGTTTTTTTCGCATAGAGCAAGACAAATCACCAAAATTTTATAATAGTGTCTTAGTAATTGATAAAAGTTTATCAAAAACTTTTATTTATGATAAAAAACATCTTGTTCCTTTCGGAGAATATATTCCTTTTTCTGGAATTTTAAATAAATTAGGGTTTAATTTCATTGGTTTACAAAAAGGTAAAAATTCAAATAATTTAATTAATTTAAAGAACACACCTAAGTTTAAAACTTTAATTTGTTACGAAATTATTTTTCCAGGCAAATATTCTAATAGTAAAAATAAAGCTGTTTTCTTATTAAATTTAACTAATGATGCATGGTTTGGCAATACAACTGGACCACACCAACATTTTGCCAATACGATTTTTAGAGCAATTGAGGAAGGTAGAAATATTATAAGAGTGGCCAACACGGGTATTTCTGCTTCTGTAGATCCATTAGGTCGAATAATACAAAAGATTGATTTAAATAATGAGGGAACTTTTGATACAAATATTGTTGTTGTAAAAAAAAATAATAAAATTATAAAAACTATATATAGTAGGTTTGGTAACGCTCTGATTATTTTAATATTAATTAGTTTTTTTTGTTTTTTTTTGAAATTTAAATTAAAGAATTAACATTGTTAGATAAATATATATTTACAAGTGAATCAGTTTCTGAGGGACATCCTGATAAAATTTGTGATTTAATATCAGATAATATTGTAGATGTTTTTTTAGAAAATGATAAGGAATCAAAAATTGCTGCTGAAACAATGGTGACAACTAATAAGGTTATTATAAGTGGAGAAGTAAGCGGCTCTGATATTTTTAGAAAAATATCTTTAGATGAGTTAGTAAGAAAAACAATTAAAAAAATTGGTTACGAACAAGAAGGCTTTCACTGGGATACTGTTAAAATACAAAACAATTTACATCAACAATCTAAAGATATTGCTATGGGAGTTGATAAAAAAGATAAAAAAATGCAAGGAGCTGGGGATCAAGGAATAATGTTTGGCTATGCGTGTAAAGAAACAAGCGATTTAATGCCAGCACCTATTTATTATTCACATTTGATTTTAAAAGCAATTTCAGAAGCTAGACATAAAGGTCAATTGAAACTTTTAGAACCAGATGCTAAAAGCCAAGTAAGTTTAGAATATAAAGATGGAAAACCAATAAAAGCAAAGACTATAGTTATTTCAACTCAACATCATCCAGATTTGAAACAAGAAAAAATCAAAGAAATAATTCGCCCATTTGTAGTTAATTCATTACCTGAAGGTTGGATGTGTGATGAAGAAAATTTTTATGTAAATCCAACAGGTAGATTTGTAATTGGTGGACCTGTTGGTGATGCAGGATTAACTGGAAGAAAAATTATTGTGGACACATATGGTGGAGCAGCACCCCATGGTGGTGGAGCTTTTTCAGGAAAGGATCCAAGTAAAGTCGATAGATCGGGAGCTTATGTAGCAAGATACTTAGCAAAAAATATAGTAGCTGCTGATTTAGCAGACAAATGCACAATACAAATTTCATACGCAATTGGCATTGCAAAACCTGTTAGTATTTATGTAAATACTTATGGGACTGGTAAAATAGAAGAGCTAGAAATTTCAGAAAAAATTTCACAAATTATTGATTTATCTCCATTTGGAATTATAGAAAAGTTATCTTTAAAAAAACCAATATATGCAAGAACAGCAACTTACGGTCATTTTGGTAGAAAACCAGATAAAGACGGAGGTTTTTCTTGGGAAAAAATAGATTTAATTGAACAGTTAAAAAAAATATTTTCTTAATTTGACAAAAATTAATATTCCAATTTTTTATTATAAAGGTTCTAGACGTTCACTAAGTCAAAAACAAAAAAAAATCATTAATTCTAATTTAGATAAGTTTCGATTTAAAAAATTAAAAAAAAAATATGATAAAGTTTTTTTAGATATAGGTTTTGGATATGGAGAAAATATGATTCATTTAGCAAAAAAAAATTTAAATACTTTAATTTTAGGATGTGAAATTTATCTTCCAGGAATTTCAAATTTACTTCAAAGAATCAATAATGAAAAAATAAACAATATACAAATCTTTGATAAAAATATTTTTTTACTTTTTAAAAAAATTAAAAAAGCATCTATTGATAAAGTCTTTTTATTATTTCCTGATCCTTGGCCAAAAAAAAGACATTTTAAAAGAAGAATTGTATCATCACTGTTATTAGGCAAATTAAAATATATTTTAAAAAAAGATGGAAAACTTTATGTGGCAACAGATTCAAATAGCTATCTTCAAAAAATTTTTGAAGAATTTTTTACAAATAAATCTTTTGTTTGGATAAATTTTAAACCAAATGACTGTTTAGTTAGACCTTCAATTTTATCAAAAACAAAGTATGAAACAAAAGCCGATCTAAATTTTAGTAAAAAATTTTTTTTAATATTTAAAAAAAGAAGTTGAACTATTAATATCAAAATATTAGATTATAAAATATATTATTAACTATATTTCATTAAGTTTAGAATGGGCGTCGAGCCCATTTTTTTTTGGAGTTTTTTATTATGCAGTTAGAAAATACAGAATTAATACAAGTGGCTGATAATATAGCTGAGGAAAAAGGTATTGATAAAGAATTAGTTTTTAAAGCTATTGAAGATGCAATATCTAAAGCAGGAAGGTCAAAATATGGTAATGATTATGATATAAGAGCAACTATCAGCAGAGACACAGGAAAAATAAGTCTCGCAAGATATTTAGAAGTAAAAAAAAATGTTGAAGACAATTTTATAGAAATAAGTTTAAAAGAAGCTAAAAGTAAAAAGAAAAGCATTAAAGAAGGTGAATTTATAATTGAGAAACTTCCTAATTTTGATTTTGGTAGAATTGCAGCTCAGACTGCAAAGCAAGTAGTTATTCAAGAAATAAAAAAAGCTGAAAGAGATAAAAACTTTGAACTATATAAAGACAAAGTAGGAGAAATAATAAGTGGTATTGTTAAAAGAATTGAGTTTGGAAATGTAATTGTTGATTTAGGTAATGCTGAAGCTGTTATTAAAAGAGAAGAAATAATACCAAGAGAAAATTTAAGAAGAGGAGATAGAGTTAAAACTTATTTATATAATGTAAGTAAAGAATTAAAAGGCGCTCAAATATTTTTATCTAGAACACATCCTCAATTCTTAGCATTATTATTTCACCAAGAAGTGCCAGAAATAAATGATAAAATTATAGAAATAAAATCTGTTGCTAGAGACCCGGGTTCAAGAGCAAAAATTGCAGTCTATTCCTCTGATACTTCTATAGATCCAGTGGGGGCGTGTGTTGGAATGAGAGGGTCAAGAGTTCAGGCAGTAGTTACTGAATTGCAAGGAGAAAAAATTGATATAGTTCCTTGGTCAGAAGATCAAGCTACATATGTCGTAAATTCTTTAGCCCCAGCAAAAATTTCTAAAGTTATTTTTGAAGAAGGAACTAATAGAATTCAAGTAATCATACCTGAAGATCAATTAAGTCTAGCAATTGGTAGAAAAGGTCAAAACGTTCGACTTGCTTCTAACTTAACAAATTTTGAAATAGATATTGTTGATGAAAAAGATGAAGCCAATAAAAGAAATGAAGATATGAAAAGATTATCAGAAATGTTTATAAAATATTTAGATGTTGATGAAGTTATAGCTCATTTATTAGTTACAGAAGGCTTTTTTTCTATAGAAGAAATAGCATCTTGTGACGAAAAGAAATTAAAGGCAATAGAAGGTTTTGATGAAAATTTAATTAAAGAATTAAAAGATAGAGCTAAAAAAAATCTTGATATAAAAAATAAAGAATTAGAAGTAAAAAAAAATGATTTAAATTTATCTAAAGACATTGAAAAAGTTAAACAATTTTCATTAGAAAATCTTGTAGCGCTTGGAGAAGTAATTGATGAAGCAGATCGAAAGGCACAGGTCGAATTAGAATAAAA
>CAZEYC010000025.1:0-8794 GCA_964516965.1 uncultured Alphaproteobacteria bacterium
TATTTTTTTTTATAAAACCTTTATTAGCACACCACAAAGTCTATGGGGCTCGTGTTAATAAAGGGGATCAGGAAATTTCCTGGAGAGGACATGTTGATTATGATAACAGAAGTAATAAAAATAAAGCCCATATTCATGTTGCAGAAATTGAATACGCTTGGACAGATAAATGGCAATCAGAAATAGAGTTTTTCATGCGTGATAAATATGAAAATAACTTTCGTTGGTATAAAACAGAATTTCAAAATCAGTGGGAAATTATTGAAAGAGATACATGGGCGGCAGCATTATATTTTTCTTATAACTGGGTAAGAGAAAAAGGCAATGCTTCAGAAATTGAATATAAACTATTACTAGAAAAAGATCTTTTTGGTGCAAGAAATATAGTTAACTTTGTTTTTGAAAATGAATTTGGAAGTAAAGCAGAAGGAAGTACATCATTTAAGATATCCTATCTTACAATGTACAAAAAACCTGTTTATAAAGGAATAAAAATAGGTTTTGGTGGAATATCAAATTTTGGGCAATTAGACAATTTTAATTCACCTGGTAGACAAAAACACCAAATTGGTCCAGGTTTTAAAAAATCATTTCATCTAACTAATGATATAGAATATAATTTATTTGTTGGTCCATTAATAGGCTTAACCAATGCAAGTGCCGACAATACTTTAATGTGGAATATGGAATTGGAATTCTAATAAATCAAATAATCTTTATATTTTTAGGATTATAGGAAAGTAATTTTTTCATATCGTTTAAATTTAAAGTTATGCATCCTTTAGTAGGCGTATACTTTTTTGTCGTTAGATGAATAAAGATTGCGCTTCCCTTATCTTTTTGAACTGGTTGATCATTGTATCCAACTACAATAATAATATTATATAAAGAATCTTTTCTCCATAACGGTTCAGTTTCATTAATTTCTTTTCTCTCACATATTTGATTGTAATTATTACTTTTTGGATTATCACACCAGATATGATTTTTTTTTATAGGATAAATTGGTAAATAAGTTTTTGGTTTAACAATTCGGTCATTTCTATACATTACATACCTTAGTGAAAAAGTACCTTTTGGTGTTTTTAAATCTCCTTCAGATTTATTTATAGCCACGCCATTTTTACCTATAGCACATTTGAACTTAAAATTTCCTATTTTTCCTATGCCTTTTGATATTACTATTTCCATTGTATATAATTATATTATTAAAAAGCTTAGAAAAGAACGTTATTATCATTTTAAATAAATGAATTTACTTATTGTAGAAAATAATTTTATTTTAGAAGAAAATTTAACTAATCATTTAAGCTATGATAAACCAGTTAATTTTCATTTTTTATCAAAAAAAAATCAAATTAAAAAAATTTTATCTTTAAAAAAATTTGACCTTATTATTGTAAGCTCTTTGCTTCCTAATTCTTACTCTTTTGATGTTGTTGAGGAATTTTTTTTAAATAAATATAAAAAAATAATCATTCAGATATCAGAAAAAAAAAAAGATAAAAAACATAAATCATCAAATTTTTATTTTATTAAACCTATAAAGATAAATAAAATTATTTCTATTATTGATAAAATTCAAAATAAAAAAAAGAATTATGAAGAAAAAAATTTAAATTTTAAAAAAGGTTTTGTATTTTATAAAAATAAAAGGCAATTAGCTTTTAAAAATAAAAAAACTATTAATTTGACAGAAAAAGAATGCGATATACTTAATTGTTTGTTTAAAGAAAAATCTTATATTACAAAAGGAAACCTCTTGTTAAAAGTTTGGGGTTTTAATGAAAATGTTAAAACTAGAACTTTAGAAACACATATTTATAGGTTAAGAAAAAAAATAAAAGATAGATTTGGTTTAAAACAATTTATTACCACTAATAAAGATTCGTATAAATTATAAAAAAAAATTATTTAATTAATGAAAAGGTTTTTTTATTAAATGATTTCTCTTTTTTTATATTTAAAAGTGAAACAGTGGTTTCTATATCTTGAAAATCCAAAATGATCCATTTTTTTAATTCAATTGGTTTGCTAGCAAATATCAAAGTTATTTTTTTAACATTTTCTAATTTATCATTGGTCAAACTAATTGTTGTTTTTCCAGAACCTTTTTTAAATTGTTTTATATTAAAGTCTTTTTTGAAATTTAATTTTTTTTTTAATAAAAACCATGCAGGACTTTTTTCAATTATAATAGATTGAATTTCATTTAGTTCTATATCGTAGTAATGAAGCCATTTTCCATCTGCAATGATTAATAATTGTTCTTTTTCCTTATATTCAATTCTTAATTTTCCTGGTCTAGACAAAAATATTTTTCCTTCAGCTTGGTAACCATCAGATGAGCTTTGAATAAATTCAGAACTCATGTGTTTTAATTTATTTAAATAATTTTCTATTTCTTGTAAATGTTTGCTATCAAGTCCAAATATATTTTTAGTTTGTATTAAAAAAAAAAAATATATAAAAAAAAATATATAAAGGTTAAATTTCTTCAAATTAAAATAAAATACTTATGATGTTTTTAATGTTAAAACTTCTCTTCTACCAACTTTATCTGCTTCACTGACAATATTATTTTTCTCCATTTTTTCTATAATTTCTGCAGCTCTATTATATCCAATACGTAATTTTCTTTGTATGAAACTTGTTGATGCTCTTTTTTCTGACATAACTAACTTTACTGCTTCAATATATAATTCATCAGTTTCATCATCCGGATTATTTTTTAATTTTTCTTCTCTATCTTCTGTTATACCATCTAAATAGTGAGGATTTCCTTGTAATTTCAAGAACTTAACTACTTTTTCAACTTCATTATCTTTTACAAATGGTCCATGAACTCTAGATACATTTCTTCCTCCAGAATAAAATAACATATCCCCTTGCCCTAGTAAATTTTCAGCTCCATTATCACCTAATATTGTACGGCTATCAATTTTAGATGCTACCTGGTAACTTATTCTTATAGAAAAATTTGCTTTAATTGTTCCAGTAATAACATCTACTGATGGTCTTTGGGTTGCAACTATTAGATGAATTCCAGCAGCCCTAGCCATTTGAGATAATCTTTGAATACTTGTTTCAACATCTCTGCCAGATACAAGCATTAAATCTGCTATTTCATCAATTATAACAACAATAAATGGTAAAGGTTTTAGAGTAACAGTTTTATTTTCAAATATTGGTTTTCCTGTTTCACTATCAAATCCAGTTTGAATTTTTTCTTCAATAATTTCACCGTTCATTTTTTTTTCAACTATCTTTTCATTATAGGAATGTATATTTCTTACACCCAATTGTGATATTAATTTATTTCTATCTTCCATTTCTTTTACCAACCATTTTAAACTTATAATAGCTTTTCTTGGATCTGTAACGACAGGTGTTAAAAGATGAGGTATTCCATCATAAACTGATAATTCCAACATTTTTGGATCTATCATAATAAATTTACACTGTTCAGGTTTTAAAGAATATAACAAAGACAGTATCATTGCATTTAAACCTACTGACTTACCAGACCCAGTTGTTCCCGCAATTAATAAATGAGGCATTTTTGCTAAATCTTGTATTACAGTATTTCCTGCAATATTTTTTCCAAAAACAAGAGGTAACTTTGAACTGGTGGAATCAAAATCTTTTGATCCAAAAATTTCTTTTAAATATACGGTTTCTCTTTCTTGATTAGGAAGTTCAATTCCTACAGCATTTTTTCCTGAAACATTTGATATTCTTGCTGAACCGGCGCTCATAGATCTTGCAATATCATCTGTTAGTCCAATTATTCTACTTGTTTTTACTCCAGGAGCAGGTTCCAATTCATAGAGCGTTACGACTGGACCTGGATGGATACCTATTATTTTAGCATCAATATTAAATTGTTTAAGGACGTTTTCTAATAATTTTGCATTTTGTTTTAAAAGTTCCGAATTTGTATTATGAAAGCTACTTTGCTTAGTATTTTGATTTAAAAGCTGTAGGTTTGGTAACTCAAAATCATCATTTTCTTCAAATTTAAACCTTGGTTCTATAGAATCTTTTAATAATTTTCCAGGTTTTAAATTTTTATTTTTTTCTCTTATTAATTCTGCGTCTAAAATATTATTATTGTTTATAGAATTATTTGATGAGTTTTTAAAAAACTTTCCAAAAACTTTTGTAATTATTGGTCTAAAAAATAAAAAAAATTTTTTAAAATACAAAATAGCAAAACTAAATATTTTTGAAATTGTTATAAAAATTTTTTTTAATATTAAAAATAAAATGTTACTAAATTTTGACCAATCTTCTTGATTAAAGCCCATTGATAAATTTAGTGAAACTAAGGTTATAAAACTAAAAAAAATTGAGATATATGTTTGAGAAATAATGTAATCAAATTGTTGGAAAAAACTTATTAAATAAAAGGATGAATATTTTCCTATTATTCCACCTACACCGGTGCTTAGCGGCCAAGATTCACTTAACGTTATTACATTAAGTGCAATAGAACAGGATATTATGGTTATTGGTGCAAAAATTAATCTTATCCATAGAAAGTTTATTTTCTTTTTAAAAAATAATTGTGCACCCCAAGCAAAACCAATTAAAAATATTATAATAGATCCTGCTCCAAATAAATTAAGCAGCATATCAGATGAATGAGCGCCATATTTTCCAATAATGTTTTGAGTTGTATTATCAGTTAAATTAGTAAATGAGGGATCGTTATTATTAAAACTTAAGACAGATAAGAATAAAACTAAACTTAATACAAATATTAATATACCTATAGATTCTAAAAGTCTTTTTTTAAAAAAAGGGTAATTTTCAGGATTAGCGGAACTATTTAATTTTAATACCATTTATGGTTAAGTAATATATAAAAGGATCCCGTTATCTATAGATTTACATTAGTTTTTGGATAAAACAATAGTTTTTTTTTATTTGAATTTAATGAGGAGCTTAAAGTGCGCTAGGACCTTTTTCGCTTGTTCTAATTCTAATAGCCTGATCAATATCTATAGAAAATATTTTTCCATCTCCTATTTCACCAGTTTTTGCAGCATCCTTAATTGTTTTAATTGCTTTGCTTTCAAGTTTTTTATCAACTGCAATCTCAATTTTTATTTTTGGAATATATTTAACATCGTATTCAGACCCACGGTATATTTCCTGATGTCCTTTTTGTCTTCCATAGCCTTTTACTTCAGTAATTGTCATCCCTTCTATCCCAATTTTATTTAAAGCTATTTGAACATCGTCAAGCTTAAATGGTTTTATGATAGCAATTATTAATTTCATTATAAATGATAGCCTCTTTCACCATGAAAAGTAATATCTAAACCATCTTGAGCATCTTTATTAGAGACTCTTAAACCAAATATGTTTTTAGTAATTAATACTATAATAGCAGTTGCGACTAAGGACCATATAGCAACTGCAACTACACCAGTTATTTGTGTAACTACTTGTGCACTATTTCCTTCAAAATAACCTGCTGTTCCACCAATTGATTCATTAGCTAAGAAACCTACTAAAATAGTACCAAGCATTCCTCCTATTCCATGAACTGCAAAAACATCAAGCGAATCATCGATATTAAAAGTATTTTTAATTAGACCAGCAAAGTAATAACAAATTGATCCTGCTAGTAATCCAATAATAAATCCAGATTGAGGATCGACGAATCCAGAAGCGGGAGTTATAGTGGCAAGACCAGCAATTGTTCCAGTAACAATTCCGATTAAACCAGGTTTGCCGTTTTTAAACCAATCAATTGCCATCCATGTTAATGACGCTGTAGCAGCAGCTATGTGGGTAACTAAAATTGCCATACCAGCATTAGCATTAGCAGCTAGCGCACTACCACCATTAAAACCATACCATCCAACCCAAAGCATTGCCGCACCGATCATAACAAGACCAGGGCTATGTGGAGGTTTTACTTTATTTGGAAATTCATCCCTATTGCCAAGAAGAATAGCAATTACTAAAGCAGAAACACCAGCGGTTGTATGCACAACTAACCCACCAGCAAAATCTAAAATACCTTTATCGAAAAGAAATCCACCACCCCATATCCAATGAGTAACAGGAACATATACTACAAACAACCATATTGCAGAAATAAATAAAACAGAGAAAAATCTTATTCTTTCAACGTATGCCCCAACCATCAATGCTGGAGTAATAATTGCAAAAGTCATTTGAAATATAAAAAAGACATTTTCAGGAATAGAGCCACTTAGAGCATTCCATTCAACATTATTAAATAAAAATTTTTCTAAAGTTCCAATATACTTATTTAAATCCCCACCATCCGTAAATGCTAAACTATATGCTCCAAATAACCAAAGAACAGAAGCTAGGCAACAAATTGCAAAACAATGCATTAATGCTGAAACGACATTTTTTGAACTAACAAGACCTCCATAAAAAAGGGCTAATCCAGGGATTGTCATAAAAAGAACTAAGGCCGTTGCAGTTATTATCCATGCAGTGTCTCCTGTGTCCATAACGCTTTCATGTTGATCAGCAAGTACATCGATGCTTCCAAGCAGTGTTGTTGCAAAAATAAGTATTAATAAGTTAATTAATTTTATAAATATAGGGCTTTTTACTTTCATAACAAAAAGGGTAGTATTACAGAAAAAATAATTTAATGCAATAAAAGGAAGAAAGTTATCAACAGAAAAATATTAACTACTTTTGATTAACAATTTATCCATAATAGCATTTTTTAAAGGCCACATAATATTTCCTAACCTCAGTATAGCTTTTCTCGCAATTTTTGAAGGTAAATCTTGATTTGTATATAATTTAACGATGCTGTTGGTTGCTAAATAAAGTGGCATTGTAATATTTATAAGTTTTACTTCGTAAGATTTTAATACTTGTGACGAAGCAATATCAATTTTATTCCTTATAGCAGACTTAATTTCTTCAGAAAGAATTTTTATCCCTTTTAAACCTAAATTAAATCCATGAGCAGTAACCGGATGCATGCCTACAGCAGAATCTCCAACTAAAACAAATCTTTCTTTGAAGAATTTATTTGCATGAACTGCTAACATTGGGTAAGCGTAACGTTTACTGACTAAATCCATTTTACCTAAGAAGCTATTTAACCGCTGCTCAATATCATAATTAAACTTTTTTCCCTCAAGATTTAATAATTTCTTAGACATATTATTAGGAAGAGTAGTAATTATTGAAGATATATTTCTTTTTAATGGCAATATGGCCATAGTTTGAAAATAATGAAAATACTCATAAGCTATGTTATTATTAGACTTTGTATGTTTCATTTTACAAACAATCATTGTTGTGCCAAAATCTTTAACATTAGAAGATATTCCTTTTTTTTCTCTTGTTTTAGATAATCTTCCATCTGCCGCTACAATTAATTTTGATTGAATTTTTTTTTTGTTTGATAAATGAACATTTGAAATATTTGAACTATTTTCTATTGAAATCACCTCAATTTCTGGTATCAATTTTATGTTTGTTAGATTACTTATTTTTTTATATAGAGCTTGGCGTATTAATTGATTTGAGATTAAACAACCAAGATAATTTTTGCATGTTTTTTTATGGTCAAAATGTAAAAAATATGACGAATTGCCATCCATAACTCTTGCCTCTTTAATTTTAAATATATCTTTAGATGGTATTTTTGACCATATACCAATTTTTTTAAGAATTTCAATTGAGTTATGCGTTAAAGCAATTTCCCTGCCATCATATATTGGATTACTAAAATAATTTTTAGGTTGTTTTTCAATTATTGCTATTTTTAATTTAGTGTTTGAAAGCGCACAGGCAAGACTTAGACCTGCTGGGCCTGCTCCAATTATAATAATATCGAATATCATTAATAAATTTCTATTTTTTTTTATATATAAATAATTATTATTTTTTTTTAATTTTTCTAGCTTCTTCAATCAGTAGCACAGGAATACCATCTTTAATTGGGTAAGCAATGTTTCCTTTTTCACTAATTAATTCATTATTTTTTTTATCATACTTTAACGGTCCTTTAGTTTTAGGACAAACAAGCATATTAAAAAGTTTTTTATCCATTTTTTTTTAATTTTTTTAAAAAAAACATATATAGATATTAAAGGAAATATTTATTTTTTGTTGAATAATTATTTACATAAATTATTATTTTGACTATTAGCGGGTGTAGCTCAGTGGTAGAGCATCACGTTGCCAACGTGGGGGTCACGAGTTCGAATCTCGTTACCCGCTCCATAAATTATGACAGAAGATGCTATAAAAACACTGATAGAATTATATCAGTCAGGGAATTTAGATGAGGCTGAAACAAAAGCAAATGAATTATTGAAAGATTTTCCTGATGATTTAACTATTTTGAATGTTCTTGGTGTAGTCCAAGATGGAAAAGGGCAATCAGAAAAAGCAATCCAAACATACACAAAGGCCTTACAAATAAATGATAAAAGCGCAGAAACTCATTTTAATATGGGATCCACTTTACATAGATTAGGTAGAAGCAATGAAGCAAGAATAAGCTATGAAAAAGCAATAAGTATAAAATCTGATTTTTTAAATGCACATTTTAATTTAGGTTTGATTTATCAAAATCTACAGGATAATAAAAAAGCTATAGAATGTTATGAAAATGCAATCAAATTAAAGCCAGATTTCCATGAAGCGATAGGAGCTATGGGCACTGTTTTTCAAACTCAAGGAGAATTAGATGAAGCAATTGAATATTATAAAAAAGCTCTTGCCATCCAACCTGATGCAAAAAATCATTTTAATCTTGGTGCTGGGCTTA